>JAFZQZ010000093.1 GCA_017620135.1 Bacillota bacterium | reverse complement strand
AGGATACCGATCATATGCATCTCGTCTTCTCTGGCAGCCCGGCGCATGAGCTCCGGCGGACAGCCGGACCCCGCCATGATACCGGTCCGCATATACGAAAAGTCTGTCTTCCGGTAATCTTCGTGGTTGAACATGGCGATGAACATCGTGGGTACACCGTTGAAGCAGGTGATCTTCTCCTGCCGGATACAGGCCAGCGAGTTTTTCGCCGAGAAATACGGCATCGGACAGAGCGTGGCCCCATGAGTCATGCAAGAAGTCATCGACAGGACCATACCGAAGCAGTGGAACATGGGGACCTGGATCATCATCCGGTCCGCGGTGGAAAGTTCCATCCGGTCTCCGATACATTTGCCGTTGTTGACCACGTTATAATGAGTCAGCATAACACCCTTCGGGAACCCGGTCGTACCGGAGGTATACTGCATATTGCAGACATCCGACGCCTGTACGCGGGCCGCCATCCGGTAGACCTCTTCCTTCGGCACGAGCGGCGCACGGTCCATGGCCTCTTCCAGGGTGAGACACCCTTTCATCCGGAATCCCACCGTGATGACGTTTCTAAGGAACGGCAGCTTCTTGGCGCGCAGCGGCTCCCCGGGCCTGGTATGATCGAGTTCCGGACACAGCCGGTGAATGATGTCCTTATAATCCGAATCCAGACAGGATTCGATCATCACGAGCGTATGCGTATCAGACTGACGAAGCAGATATTCTGCCTCGTGGATCTTGTATCCGGTATTGACCGTGACCAGGATCGCGCCGATCTTCGTCGCGGCCCAGAAAGTCAAAAACCAGGCCGGCACGTTCGTCGCCCAGATGGCCACCTTGGAACCACGGCGTACGCCCAGTGAGATCAGTGCCCGGGCAAAATCATCCACGTCGTCCCGGAATTCACTGTAGGTACGGGTATAATCCAGTGTCGTATATTTGAAAGCGTACTGATCGGGGAATTCTTCCACCATCCGGTCAAGCACCTGTGGGAACGTTTCATTGATAAGTTCATATTTCTTCCATACATACTGACCATTGTGCGCGGTATTGTCGTACAGGGTCTTTTTCTTACCGCGCGTATTCTCGAACCGGCTCATATAGTTGACAAAATGCGGGAAAATGATCTCCCGGTCGTCCACCTCTTCCAGGTAGCCTGGTTTCCACTCCAGAGAAATAAAGCCGTCATAGTCGATAGAAGACAGAGCCCGCATCATATCGCCTACAGGAAGCGTTCCTTCGCCTATGATCTCGTAGCTGCCGTCATCCAGCGAATCCCGGAGATGAACATGACAGACATAGGCGCCGAGATTTTTGATCGTGGTGTCCGCGCTCTCATGAAAATCCCGGTAGGGGTGATGAATATCCCAAAGGACCGCCAGTTCGTCATAGGCGTAGTCATCCATCAGCCTGCGCAGTCTGGAGGTGTCGGCATAGATACCGCTGGTCTTGATGAGCAGCGTCACCTTCTGGGCGATCGCCGCCGGCAGCAGTTCATCGATCGACTGACGGACCACGTCTTCATGATCGGTAAGAGCTACCGCGCTCACATACGGGATATCCGCGTCATGTGCCAGCTGGAAAAGTTCTTTCAGCTCGCCTACAGCCATCTTTCCGGACAGATCGCAGGAAGTATCGATCACCGGGATCATCAGGCCTTTGGAACGAAGCTCACGGATCGTTCCGGCAACACCGTACTTATGGAACGGGCCGCCCCGGCCGATCAGCGCTTCCTGCTTCTGCGGGTTGTACAGCTCAAACCCGTCAAAGCTCATGGTCAGAGCTGTCTGAACGTTCTCCTCATAACTGTAGTTTTCCCATCCACGGGTCGAAAATGATAATTTCATCCTTTAATCACCTGCTTAGACTTCCTGTTCATAGACGATCTTGTTGAGCGCGTTGAGATACGCGTGGATACTGGATCCGACGATATCGGTCGAAATACCCTGTCCGGAATACACTTTCCCGCCGGCGCGGAGTTTCACGATCGCTTCGCCCATAGCCTCACGGCCTTCCGTGACCGCCTGGATCTGGAAATCATCCAGCTCGTAGTGGAAGCCGACGATCTCGTCGATGGTATGGAAAGAAGCGTCGATCGGGCCGTCGCCCAGGGAGATCCCTTCGAGGATCTCGCCGTTTTTGCGAAGCTTCATATGCGCGGAAGCGTTAATCTGATTTCCGGTATTGATGACATAAGTGACAAGTTCATACGTCGGAGGCACCTGCATAGCCGCTGAGGCAACGATCGCGTCGAGCTCGCGGGTGGAGACTTTGTCCTTTCTGGCCGCGATCCGGCTGAACGCCTCAAATACCTGCACGCTGTCCTCTTCCGACAGCTCGTAACCTAACTGCGCGACCGCCTTCAGGACCGACTCCATATCATCATGGGCCGTCAGGTATACCCCCGAATCTTCGGAACTTCCCTTGTCCGATCCGCCGGCTGAGCCGGTCCGGCAGAGCCGGTCGATCTGTCCGATCGCCCGATGCAGCTGCGTGGTACGGACAGAGGTCGAGGCATTCAGGCTTTCCCCGCGGGTTCCGATCAGAAACGCGATATGCTCGAGACTGATGGAATTCAGGTTATAGCTGCAGGCCTTAATCTGACCGGCATTTCCCCGTTTCAGCGCGGCGACGGCATTCGCGTCCGCCATGGAAAGTTTATTGCTGCAGTCCACGCCCAGCGTCACGTTTTCCAGCGCGGGCACGTTTTCCCTGACGTCCGTCAGAAAAGCGGCGAACTCGTGCGGCAACATATCCCCGGCCGTATCGCTTAAGGTGACCGTCTTCGCGCCGGCGCCTACCGCTGTCTCCAGTGCCTGCTTCAGAAAGACCATATCGGCCCTTGTCGCGTCTTCCGCGACAAATTCCACATCATCCACCACGGCTGCGGCTTTTTTCGTCACCGCTTCGATCGCGGCAAGCAGCGCTGCCGGTTTTTTCGAGGCCAGATATTCCATCTGCACCGCGCTGACCGGCGCCTCGATGACAAGACGCGGACGAACAGCTTCTGCCAGCGCCTTGACCGCATAGTCCACATTCTCCTCTGCAAGTCCGACCGGGACCGCCACGATACTTTCCTTCACGGCGGATGAGATCGACTTGATCAGCAGTAAGTCGATCCGGCTCTCGGAGATCGGCGTCGTCTCGATAGCGGATACGCCGAGTCTGTCCAGCAGTTTGGCCAGTTCGATTTTCTCCCGGAAACTCAGGGAGAAATCGGCATTTCTATGATTCTGCCTCATGGTCATGTCGGTGATGATGATTTCGTTCATGTTTCTGTCCTCTCTTCGAAACAAAATAAAATCCCTGAAGCCATACTTGGCCTCAGGGACGAATTTACTCGCGGTACCACCCTGATTCCTTCCATATTTCAGGAAAGCATCTCTCGGACTCCATCAAGTCCATGGCCTGTATCGGGGCCTACCGGGTCAAACTACTGGAAAACCAGCCGGACACGTCCGGATGATCTTCGTTGGCATGACCTGCTCGGGAAGCAGACTGCCTGTGATGTTCGCTATCGCCTCGCACCGCCCGGCGACTCTCTGAAAGTCTTCCATCACCGCATAATTCCTTCAACGCATTAAATCGCAGTAGAACCATTTAACCATGACTTGACGGAAATGTCAAGAGAAATTTATTCTTTAGAACAGCTCGTCCAGCAACTTATAGTAACGAAGCTTTTCCCAGTCAGGTTCGATCCCCAGATAATCAAACAGACGATCCGCGTTGAAATCCGGATAAACTTTACCGCCGTACCAGCCGCCATAGTTGTAGGTGAGCGACCGGTGCATCAATGCGATGTCCACGTACCGGTCCGCGACGCCGCTCATACCGAGATCGATGAACCCGCTGATTTTTCCATCTTCGATCATGACGTTCGGCATGCAGTAATCTCCGTGAGAAAAGACCGGATCCATTGGCGGGATGTGAGTCTCCAGCCACTCCAGAAGCGCTTTTGGAGATTCGAATCCGCCCGGTCCGAAGGTCTCCGGATCACAGCCGGACGGATCGAAAAGACCGCGTTCGATATAGTCTCTGGCACGTGGCAGCATATGATCCGGGCCAAGGTATCGGGGACATTCGGAGATATCTACCTGCCAGAGCATCTTCAGTCCATCGGCAATCAGCTTTAGCAGTTCGTCCGATCTGTCCATGAGTTCTTTGCTGCAGGTCATTTCACCGGTGATCCGGCTCATTAGGAGATACTGAAAACCGTCCTTCTCTTCATACGCGAGCAGCTTCGGAGCGGGCAGTTTCCCCTCCAGAAAGCGCAGCATTTCGGCATGGCCCCTGGACTGATCGGAGATTTTTTCGATCTTAAGGACATAGTCATCATAGATTCGTATCTCGGAACCGGAAAAGCCTGTATCGTCGGCGGTATAAGGTTTGGATTGGGTAAACTTCAGGATAGAAGCGGGCAGTTCATGTATCATAACAAAGACTCCTTACGGTCAAGAGAATAGGACGATTATAGCAGATAAGCGATTAGATGGCAATTGACACGATTCTTTCTTGACAGCTTCTACTGGTTATGCGACAATCCTGGTATAAGATGAAAGACAGGAGGATACGAAAATGACCAATAGTTTAGCGAAAGGTGATTTCAAACTTGGCTTTGGCCTGATGCGGCTGCCTCGCCTAGCGAGCGGTGAGATCGATGTACCGCAGGTCAGCGAAATGGTCGACCGTTTTCTGGAAGCGGGCGGGACATATTTTGATACAGCCTTTGCCTACCCCGGATCGGAGGAAGCGATCAAAAAAGCTCTCGTTGAACGCTATCCCAGAGACAGCTATACCCTTGCGACCAAATTGATCGCCAAGGCAGGAGACACCGATGCCGAAGCGCTGAAACAGGAGTTTTATACCAGCCTCGAACGGACCGGCGCCGGATATTTTGATTTTTACCTGCTGCACGCGTTCCAGAGGAATTCCTATTATCTTTATGATCAATTCGGTCTGTGGGAGTTCGCGAAAGAGCAGAAAGCCAAAGGCCTGATCAAACATCTCGGCTTTTCTTTCCACGCGGATCCGGAACTGCTGGAAGAGATCCTGAAGGCCCATCCTGAAGCGGAATTCGTTCAGCTGCAGATCAACTACGCGGACTGGGAGAATCCGGGCGTTGCGTCCCGCCGCAATCTGGAGATCTGCAAGGCTTACGACAAACCGGTCGTTGTCATGGAACCGGTCAAGGGCGGGATCCTGGCGGATCCTATCGATTCGGTCAAGGAGATTTTCGATCGGGAAAACAACGGTCTTTCCTATCCCAGCTGGGCGATACGCTTTGTAGCCAGTCAGGACGGAATCATGATCGTGCTTTCCGGCATGAGTTCCCTGGCACAGATGGAAGACAACTTAAGTTACATGAAAGGCTTCCAGCCGCTGAATGCGCACGAGATGGAAGTCATCCGCGAAGTCCAGGAAGCACTGAATAAGGATCAGTCGATCCCCTGTACCGCCTGTCGCTACTGCACGAAAGGGTGTCCGATGAATATCCCGATCCCGGATATCTTCTCGGTGGAAAATCGCAAGAAGGGAAGCCCTCAGTTCCGGGTCGTGCGTGAATACAACATCGTTACGCAGGGCAAAGGACGCGCGAGCGACTGTATCCAGTGCGGTCAGTGCGAAGAAGCCTGTCCGCAGCATCTGCCGATCATAGAGCTGCTGGAGAAATGCCGCGCCCTTGAAGGCGCGTGAGCTGGAAGGCTGACAGCACCATCCGAAACATCAAAAAGGAGCTATCAAATGGCTCCTTTTTTCTTTTAATTCTATTTTAGGTTTTCCTTTCATAATAGGCATAACAATAAGAACATTCTGAAAGGAAAAGAAATAAATGAACACACAAAGAGTTGTTTTGATTCCTGCTTATGAGCCGGACGACGGACTGATCAGGCTTGTGCAGGAAATGAGATCCTGTGGTATGGAAGTGATCCTTGTCGACGACGGAAGCAGTGAGGACGCCCAGGAGGTTTTCCGGCGGGCAAGCGATCAGGCCATGATCCTTCGGCATACGAAAAACAAAGGAAAGGGAGCGTCACTTCGAACCGGTCTTGACTGGATCCTACACCACTTTGGCGGAGAATATACCGTCGTTACAATGGACGCGGACGGTCAGCACCTGCCGAAAGACGCTGTCCGTGTCCTTTCACAGGCGGAGTCGGAGCCTGGAACACTGGTGCTCGGCAGCCGCCGTTTCCAGGGAAAGGTACCTTTCAAAAGCCGCTTCGGCAACAGTCTTACCCGAACAGTCTTTCGCCTCAGTACCGGAGTGAGCCTCCAGGATACTCAGACCGGACTGCGCGCGTTTTCCTCCGATCTGATCCCCATTCTTTTATCTGTCAGGGGCGACCGTTATGAATATGAGATGAATGTACTTACGGCATTCGCAAAAACCGGACGCAGGATCCGCGAAGTTCCTATCGAAACCGTCTATCTGAATGACAACCGCTCTTCTCACTTTCATGTGATCCGCGATTCTTTCCTGATCTATAAAGAGCTTCTGAAGTTCTCCGCTGCTTCTTTCGCCAGTTTTCTGCTGGATTACGGCCTGTACGCACTTTTCATGCTGTTTTCTCACAGTCTTGTCTTATCCAACCTTCTGGCACGCCTGATCAGCGCATCGTTCAATTATACGATCAACCGGACGATCGTCTTCGAAGACCGGGGCGATATCGGCAGATCGCTTCTTTCCTATTTCCTGCTGTCTGTCGGTATTCTGGCAGCCGGGACGCTGGGACTGAAACTATTGGTATCCGTTTTGTCTGTGCACTATCTTCTTGCCAAGATCGCCGTCGAAATGATCCTGTTCTTTACCAGCTACTTCGTCCAGAAACGATGGATCTTCCCGGGAAAGGAGGCGCTTTCATGAAACCTGCGGTAAAAAGAAAAATCGCTGTCCTTACCTGTCTTGGACTTACTGTTATCTACAGCGTTTATGTTTTACTGGATACTTTCCTTCTGTCCAGCGTACAGAAGAGCGCCCAGGAGGATAATCTGACTGTTTTCGCTAATCTTTCTGCTGATATCATCACTGACGAGGATACCTCCTCCGACACATCCGACATGACCACGCTTTCCTCTGAAGATACAGAGGACTATGTCTACTCCGATGATCACGTCAAAATCAGCCTGACACAGTACCGGGAATACGATACGGATATCTATGTCGCCGACGTCTGGCTTTCGTCCGCCGAGTATTTAAAGACCGCGCTCGCTCAGGGAAGCTATGGCAAAAACATTACACAGAAAACATCCGAGATGGCCGAGGATAATAATGCCATCCTTGCCATCAATGGTGATTATTACGGCGCCCGGGAGTCCGGCTATGTCATCCGCAACGGCGTCATATACAGGGACTACGGCAACGAAGACACGGATATTCTCTGCATTTATGCGGACGGTCATTTTTCGATCACCAACAGTGCGGAGAAAACAACAGAAGAACTGATCGAAGAAGGCGTCTGGCAGGCTTTTTCCTTCGGTCCGGGACTGATAGAAGAAGGAGAGATCACGGTCAGTCCCGGTGAAGAAGTCGGCAAGGCCAAATCAAGCAATCCACGGACTGCCGTTGGTCAGATCGAAGAAGCGTCTGGCTCTCTTCACTACGTATTTGTCGTCTCTGACGGAAGAACCGATGAGAGCGCCGGGTTATCCCTTTCCCAGCTGGCTGAGTTTCTTCAGTCACTGGGCGTTACCACCGCCTATAACCTGGATGGAGGCGGTTCCTCCACTATGGTACTGCTGGGGGAGATCATCAACAACCCCACGACGTCCGGCAAAGGATCCAAAGAAAGGAGTGTGAGCGATATTGTCTATATCACAGCCGGTTAATCCTACAAAAAACACCTTTCACCGTCACGCGGTAAGTTTGCTGAGCATCTCCGCTTTTACCGCGCTTTTCGGCGCAGTCTATGAATATTTCAGTTTTGGCGTATGGTCATACTATATGGTCTATGCTTTTGCTCCTTCGCTTCTTGGCGGGTTGTGGCTTTTAAAGCTTTGCCGGTCAAAACGCTCTGCCGGCTATTTGTTTCTGGCGCTTTTGGAATGCGCCGTCATCGTACTGACCTTCGGGATGATCCTGTCCGGCGTCGTTGCCATCTATGGCAGTGAAAACCGTCTGCTGATCACATATCCGATCCTTGGTCTCCTCCTGCTTTCCGGTGCTGTCATCACCCGTCTTGTCCAAAGAATCTCTCCTTGACTTCCCCCGCCAAAACGGGTATGATATTTCTGCCATTTGAAAGAAAACAGTCCGGAGGATTCATATATGGATCAGCAGATCATCAACGAACAGCTCATGAGTGAGCTTTCTTTAGAGGCCTGGCAGGTCGAGAACGTCATCAGCCTGCTGGACGAAGGCAACACCATTCCGTTCATCGCCCGTTACCGTAAGGAAGCGCACGGCACCCTGTCCGATGAGACGCTGCGTACCTTCAGCGAGCGCCTCACCTATCTTCGCGGCCTCGCCGAAAAGAAAGACCAGGTCATCCGTTCCATCGAGGATCAAGGAAAAATGACCGATGAACTGCGCGCGCAGATTGAAAACGCGAAGACGCTGGTCGAGGTGGAAGACCTGTATCGTCCCTATCGTCCGAAACGCCGCACCCGCGGTATGATCGCCAAAGAGCGTGGTCTGGAGCCGCTGGCTCGCCTTCTGCAGGATCCCGATCAGAAAAACGCGCCGGAAGTACTGGCTGCGCCGTTCGTCGATCCGGAAAAGGAAGTACCCGATGTGGCTGCCGCGCTGGCCGGAGCCTCCGATATCATCGCGGAAGACATTTCCGATCAGGCAGAGTACAGAAGCCGCATCCGGAAGATGACCTTCGAACAGGGGCAGATGACTTCCAAAGCCAAAGATCCCGACGCCGAAAGCGTCTATGAAATGTATTACGACTTTTCCGAGCGGGTCAGTAAACTGCCGGGGCATCAGATCCTGGCACTGAACCGCGGCGAGAAAGAAAAATTCCTGAAGGTCGATATCACCGCGCCTGTCGAACAGATCGAGCAGTATCTGACCAAACAGACAGTCCCGGCCAGGATGAAGGATCAGGCAAAGATAGACTTCCTCACGGCTGCCGCGAAAGACGCCTACAAACGTCTGATCGCTTCCTCGATCGAGACTGAGATCCGGAACGAGCTGACAGAAAAAGCACAGGACGGCGCGATCAAAGTCTTCGGACAGAACCTGATCCAGCTGCTTATGCAGCCGCCCATCTCCGGAGAAACGGTCCTTGGCTTCGACCCCGGCTACCGTAACGGCTGCAAGCTGGCGGTCGTCGACCCCACCGGCAAGGTGCTGGATACCGGCGTCATCTATCCCACTATGGGAAAAGGCCAGAGAGACGAAGCCAAGATCACTTTCGTGAAAATGCTCGCGAAGAACCGCGTCTCGCTGATCTCGCTGGGCAACGGTACCGCGTCCCGGGAGTCCGAGCAGTTTATCGCGGACGTTCTTTCCGAATACAATCCGCTCGCCAAAGCCAGAAAAGCCAAAACCGTTTCCTACGTAGTCGTTTCCGAATCCGGCGCCAGCATCTACTCCGCCTCCAAGCTGGCAGCCGAGGAATTCCCGGATTACGATGTCAACCTTCGAAGCGCAGTTTCTATTGCCAGACGTCTGCAGGATCCGCTGGCGGAGCTCGTGAAGATCACGCCTGAAAGCATCGGCGTCGGTCAGTATCAGCACGACATGGATCAGAAGAAGCTCTCCGAGGCGCTCGGCGGCGTCGTGGAGACCTGCGTGAACCGCGTAGGCGTGGACCTCAACACCGCTTCTCCTTCTCTTCTTTCCTATATTTCCGGCATCAGCAAGCCCATCGCGAAGAATATCGTGACCTACCGGGAAGAAAACGGGCCGTTCGCTTCCCGTCAGGCACTCCTGAAAGTGCCGAAGCTCGGTCCCAAGGCCTTCGAGCAGTGCGCCGGTTTCCTGCGTGTGCCTTCCAGCGAAGAACCGCTGGACAACACGGCTGTTCATCCGGAGTCCTATGAAGCCGCCCGCGGCATGCTCACTAAAATGGGCTATTCTCTGGAGGAGCTCATCGAAAAAGGTTCTCTTCGCTCCGGTATGCCGCTGGTCAAGATCCAGCTTCGGGGCATGGACCGCGAAGAACTTGCCGAAGAGCTCGGGGTAGGTGTCCCCACCCTGACCGACATTGCCGATGAGCTGGCCAAACCCGGCCGCGACCCGCGCAGCGAGATGCCCAAGCCGGTGCTGAGGACGGACGTCCTTTCCATGGAAGATCTGAAGATCGGCATGGTCCTCAAAGGTACCGTCCGCAACGTCATCGACTTCGGCGCGTTCGTGGACATCGGCGTTCATCAGGACGGCCTGGTCCATATTTCGCAGATCTCCAACAAGTATGTCAAGCATCCGCTGGACGCGGTGAAAGTCGGCGACATCGTGGATGTGAAGGTCATCTCGCTGGATATCGCCAAAAAGCGGATCGGCCTTTCGATGAAAAACCTGTAAAGAAGCCCGGCATTTGTGACAAAACTGTCACAATATCTGTCACCTCAGAGTCATGATCCTATGGTAATATGATAAGCGTCAGAGAGAGATCTCCGGCGCTTATTCTCTTTTCCGATAACTTTTTGGAGGTATATATGGAAATCCTACGGGCAGAAAACCTGACGAAAATATACGGATCCGGCGAGACGAAGGTCACCGCGCTGGACCATGTGAGCTTTACCGTCGAGTCGGGAGAATTCGTTTCGATCATCGGTCCTTCCGGCAGCGGAAAATCGACCTTGCTGCATATCCTTGGAGGCGTGGACAAGCCCACGGAAGGCAAGGTCTTTATCAGCGGGACGGACATCCACAGCTTAAGCGAGGATAAACTGGCGATCTTCCGGCGCCGGCATATCGGCCTGGTCTACCAGTTCTACAACCTGATGCCTGTCCTGAATGTGGATGAGAACATCGCGCTTCCCCACCTGCTGGACGGACGGGCGCTGGACCGTGAACGACTCGACCAGGTCGTTGAACACCTTGGTCTTACCGAGCGGAGGAACAACCTTCCCAGCCAGCTTTCCGGCGGCCAGCAGCAGCGGGTCTCGATCGGCCGGGCGCTCTACAGCCATCCGGCGATCCTCCTTGCGGATGAGCCCACCGGCAACCTCGACCGCAAGACCGGCGAAGAGATCATCGCTCTGCTGAAGGAATCCAACCGCAGTCAGAAGCAGACTCTTCTCCTGATCACGCACGATGAACATCTGGCCATGCAGGCGGACCGCATCATCTGTCTGGAAGACGGACGTATCATCCGCAACGAGAAAGTCCGGAACCTGGTCTGAAGAGGTACGCTATGAACAACAAAAAGATCATTTTCCGCGTCACGCGGGAATATATGAAGAAAAACAGGCGCCGTACCCGGATCACCTTCCTGGGCATCCTGGTCATGGTCATCCTGATGACCGCTGTCTTCGCGGGAAAGAACACGATGATGGCCTATATGGCGGATATCATCTCCGCTGACCGGGGAAGCTGGCACGCCATGGTTTACGGTGTGAACGCGGATCAGGTGGACGAGATCCGCAGCCTCGATTATGTGGATCAGGCATATGTCTCCCGAGCGCTTGGCTATACCGATTTCGCGCAGAGCGGCAAGCCGGAGGTCACACCGTTCCTGGAACTGAAGGGATATTCGCCGGCTATTTTTGAGCTTTTGAATATCCAACTCGTCGAAGGAAGATATCCTGAAAACGAAAACGAGATCATCATCAGCCAGCTGGCAGTCAGTGACGGCGCGAAAATCCATGTCGGAGATACGATCGAGATCGATACCTTCGACCGTCTCCTTCATGCCTTTTCACACGGAGAAGACGATGGGGGCTTCCTGATGTTTTCCTCCAGCTTTATGGTTCCGCACGGTGAGACCGTTACCGTACCGGACCATTTCCCTTTCTATTACGATAATACAGACTTTGAGATGATCCACGAACCGACCGGCTACAAAAAGACATGTACGGTCGTAGGTATCATGGAATCTCCCTATTATGAGATCCCCGGCATGGGTGGCTATATGGCCTTCACCGCAACAGAAAGCATTGTTGCTGCCGGTGAATCTGTCAACCTGGTCCTCACCGCAGATCCGGACAAGCCGAATGACCTGAGCGCGGATCTGAACCGTATCGTCAACGAGACGCTGACCGCGGAGGAAATGGAAGACCTTCTGGAGCACGGTACTTCTGCGGTCTCAGAAAGCGGAGAACGTATCCCTGTCCAGAACGGTCGGATCGAGATCAACGAACTGCTGCTTCTGTTTATCGGACGGGGCACCGACGGTTCTTTCAGTCTCCTGATCGCGTTTTTACAGGCGTTCTTCGTCATTCTGATCACGATCGCTTCCCTGATCCTCATCTATAATGTGTTCAGCATTTCCTTCAAGGAACGCAGCCGCTATCTGGGGATGCTGTCCTCGATCGGAGCGACGAGACAGCAGAAACGCTGGAGCGTCTATTATGAAGCCTTCGTTCTCCTTGCCGGCGCGCTTCCGCTGGGCATCGGCCTGGGACTTCTCGTCGTACGCGGCGGCATGGCGCTTCTCTCTCCTTACGTGACAAAGATCATGGAAATGGTCGGAACGAACATCGTTACCGGCCGGAGCGTTCACCTCTCTCCTCGTCTGGTCATTCAGCCGATGGCTTTCGTGCTGATCATCCTGTTCAGTGTCCTGGCAGTCTTCCTCTCCGCGGCTCTGCCGGCTCGGGCGATCAGCAAGACCGGCCCGCTTGAGAACATCCGAGGCAACGACGAGTATCCGAAGAAGCGCTGTCGTACCTTCTTCGGACTGATGAACAAAGGCCAGTCGGAAGCGCTTCTTGCTGCCGCCAGCATCCGGCGGGGACGATATAGCTCCCGCGGGATCGTCCGAAGCATCGCTACGCTCCTGGTCCTCGTGCTTGTCACAGCCTTCTCAGCCAACCTGGTCTGTGATCTGATCCGTACCAAGCTGAACAGCGGAAGCGTACAGACAGGCAGCGACTACGACAAATATGAATACCTGTTTGAGATCAGCGATGATGTGCTGTATGAAGAAGGCATGCTGGATATCGTTTCATCCGACGAGATCCGGGACTGGAAACAGTTCGACTATTATTTTAACGGTATACAGATACGGATGGAGGATCTTTCCGAAGAATACCGGACTACATTCGAGCAGTTCCTTCTGAAGTATTTCCCTGATGGGATCCCGGCTGCCGCGGATGAAGCTTTTCTTCATCCTTCGATGCTCACGATGAACCCGAACGTGAACCGCCTCGTCGTCACGTCGGAAGACTTCCGAAAGATCGCGGAAAAAGCCGGTCTCGAGACCGCTTCCGTGACAGAAGAACACCCTGGCGTCATCGTATACCGGCCTTATGCCTTCGACTCCGATGATTTCCGTATCGAGTTCGCCGGTGCCATAGACCCTGATTATATCCGGTATGAACTGAGTGAGCCTCTCGCCGCTCAGCCGGGGGATATCCTTCCTCTTTTCCTCTGGAACTATGATAAGGATGAAGTCGTGGACCTTCCCATGACCTTCTGCGGTTACGCGGACGCGGCCGATTTCTCTGATATTGTCAAATTATCCATCGGCGACGTCTGGCTGATCATCAGCGAAGAGGCCAATGACTGGATCCTGGAAAAAGCAGCCGGCGAGTATACGGGCATGGAGTTTAAAGGGATCTTCCTGTCTCCCACAAAGGACGATGCGAACGTGATCCGGCGCCTTTCCCTCATGGAAGACGCCTTTGGAAATACGGCGCTTCATTCCGCCAAACTGGTCACCGACGCGATCGACTTCCGGGCCGCGCTGTTTATGATCATCCGGATCCTGGCGCTCTGCTTTACGGTCCTGATCACGATCATGTGCCTTCTGAACCTGTATAACTCCGTCATGGGAAGACGGCTTGCCAGACATCGGGAACTTTCCGTCCTGGAATCCATGGGAATGACAAAAAACCAGCTGAGAAAGATGCTGCTTCTGGAGAACGGACGGCTCCTTAGCCGCTCATTTATTCCGGGAGTCTTGATTAGTGCCGGATTTATGGTATTATTACATCAGGTCGTTTCCGGCCGGTTCGGACACCTTGTTTTCCGGATGCCGGTCTGGATCATCCTCCTGACGGCAGCCGTATGCGTGGGATCGCTCCTGGTATTCACCGCGATGTGTTACCATCAAAGAACGAAGGATGCTCTGATCGAAGAAATCAGAAAAGAGAGTATATAATATAATGAAGATTTTCCTGGTGGAAGATGATCCCATCATCACCGAAGGCCTGAAGATCGCACTCAGCCAGGAGGGCTATCAGTTGGACGCCTGCGCTTCCATGAACGAAGCCCTCGGCAAAATAAAGGAGGAGGTACACTATGACGTGTGCCTCCTCGATGTCATGCTTCCGGACGGTGACGGGTATCAGATCTGCCGTGCCATTCGCGAAAAGTCCGATGTACCGATCCTCTTCCTGACCGCCTGCGACGATGAAGTCCACACCGTGCTGGCACTGGAGCAAGGCGCCGACGACTATATCGCGAAACCTTTCCGGATCCGCGAACTGCTGGCCCGGATCAAGGCGATCCTTAGGCGCAGCGCCCAGTTCGATCTGGTCCGCATCGGCCAAAATGAACTGAACCTTACGACCGGCCGGGTCCTTCGCGGCGGCGAGGAGATCCTTCTTTCGGCTGCGGAATACCGTCTGCTCCTGGCCTTTGTCAGAAGCCGCGGTCAACTGCTCACCCGTGCGCAGATCCTGAATGACATGTGGGATGCCGCCGGCGAATTTGTGAATGACAACACTCTGACAGTCTATGTCGGCCGGCTCCGGAAGAAACTGGAAGCCGAGGGCGACGCGCCAGTCATCGAGACCGTCCGCGGGATCGGTTACCGCATGCCGTGATCCGTTCAGGCAGGTTCGTATTATCTATCTTGGGAGGCCTTATGAAACCAGAACTGATCCTGGCGATCCTTTGCGTTTTGTTCGTCCTGCTGATCATTTTGCTCCTGCTGGAACGGCGCAGACGTGAAAAGGCTTATCGCGAACTGATCGACTATCTGTCAAAAGTGCAGGACATCACGTCTCTGCCTGAGGTGAGTGAGATGACCGAGGGCAGTACCGGGATCCTGCAGAGCGAGATCTATAAGGTTGTTTCGCTCCTGAAAGAAGCTTATTCTTCCGAGCATCAGCAGAAAAAATACATGGCGGATATGATGTCCGACATTTCCCACCAGCTCAAGACGCCGCTGACAGCGGTCTCGATCATGTCGGAGCTTCTGATGGCCCCGAATGTTTTCGAAGAGCAGCGGCTCGAATACGCGTCAAGGATCCGGCAGCAGGTCGATAAGATGACCTGGCTGATCCGCACTCTGCTTACCCTCTCCCAGCTGGAAGCAGGGACCCTGGAAATGAAAAAAGATCTGACCTCTCTGGATCAGATCATAAAAAGTATCCGCGAATCACTGGATGTGATGGCGGACACATCGGGAGTCTTACTTGAGATCCGGATACCGGACGGACTTAGTGTGACAGTAGACCGTCACTGGTTCCGGGAGGCCCTTTCCAACATCATCAAGAACTGCATTGAACATACCGCGCCGGGCGGCTATGTCCGGATCTCCGCTTCCCAGACCAATCTCTCCACGACGATCACGATCGAGGATAACGGCGAAGGTATCAGCCCCGAGGATCTTCCGCATATTTTCGAACGGTTCTATAAAGCGAAACACAGTGTGCCCGAGCCCCTGACGTCTTCCGACGCCCGGGTCAGCACCAGTGCGGCCATTGGCGCCTACAGTGTAGGCATCGGCCTGGCAATGGCCAAGCAGATCATCCAGAACCACGACGGTACGATCGAAGCTTCAAGTGAAGTCGGAAAAGGAACCGTTTTTACCATCAAACTGTATTCGTAGTTCCAGGGACAGCTATGTCTGATTCATAAAAACCGCCCTGCCTGGTCGTTTTAAGCCTGGCAGGGCACTTTTTTATATTTTTTTAAATTTATACTTGACAACACGATATACTTCGTGTTACGATGCATATCGCAAAGGGAGGTATGCAATGGATATTCAATTAAAGCGCGGTCTTCTGGACGTATGTGTCCTTGCCGCAATCAAAAGCGAAGATTCCTACGGTTATAAAATCATCAAAGACATGAAACCGTACCTGGAATTATCCGAATCGACCCTGTATACGATCCTCAAACGGTTGGAAATGGCCAACCTGCTGGTGACCAGAACCGCCGAACACGGCGGTCGACTCCGAAAATACTATCACATTACTCCGGAGGGTCTTGCGAGGATCGAAGAGTTCAGGGAAGACTGGAAAGAGATCCAGTCGATTTATCAGTTTATTACCAGGGAGGAACAAAGCAATGACTAAACTCGAGTTTTTCAACGAATTGCAAAGCAGGCTGGACGGTCTGCCAAAAGCGGAAGCTGATGAACGGTTTTCCTTCTATCATGAAATGATCGATGACCGGATCGAGGACGGGCTTTCCGAGGAAGAAGCGGTCGCCGAGGTGGGTACACCGGAAGAGATCGCGAATCAGATCCTTTCTGAGATCCCTCTGTCCACCCTGGTCAAGGAAAAAGTCAAAAAGAATCGCGCTTTGCGCGGATGGGAGATCGTCCTGCTGATCCTGGGATTCCCGCTGTGGTTCCCGCTGCTGATCGCGGCGCTGGTTGTTATCCTGTCCATCTACATTTCGATCTGGGCAGTGGTCCTCTCTCTCTACGCGGTCGATCTTTCGCTCGCCCTCTGTGCCGTCGCGCTGGTCGTGGGGATGTTCATTTACCTCTTCCAGGGTAATATCGGCGGTGCGCTGATGTCCCTTGGAACCGGTATTCTCTCTGCAGGGCTTGCGATTCTGCTGTTTATCGGATGTGTTGCCATCTCCAAAGGCATTATTGTTTTAACAAAAAAATCTCTGCTGGGAGTCAAATCCTGGTTTGTCAGAAAGGAAGATTAAATCATGAGCAAAACTAGTAAAGCACTTCTTATCGGCGGCATTATCCTGGCGGTCGGCCTGGTGATCGGTTTGATCGGCTTCACCCTGTCCGGTTTCAGTTTTGAAGGCCTCAGCTCCACCAAGGCCGTGACAAACACCTACGATGTGACCAAATCTTTCGAGAATATCTCGATCGATGTAAAGACGGACAAAATCTATATACAGCCTTCAGAAGACGGAAAATGCCACGTTGTCTGTGAGGAATCCGATAAGTTCTATCATCAGGTAACGGTCACGAACAATACGCTCATGATCACCACCGTAGATGAAACTTCCTGGACAGACTGGATCAGCCGATCATCCGAGGTTTGGGTCTATCTTCCCGAAAAAGCCTATCAGGCTTTGGATATTCATTCCTCGACCGGGAAAGCCATCATCCAGTCGAATATCTTTTTTGACAATATCACGGTCGAGGCCAGCACTGGTGATGTCTTTGTCAGCAGCTCTTCCAAAAAAACGGATATCAAGGTCACTACAGGCGATATCAATTTATCCGATCTTTCCTCAAATGAGATTTCTCTCGAAACTTCGACCGGCCGGATCCAGCTGAACTCCATTACATGCAGTGGCAAGATATCTACCAAAGTCAGCACCGGGAAAATTGTCCTGAATGATGTCTCCTGTAAGAACTTTATCTCAAACGGCACTACCGGAGATGTCGACCTCACGAATGTCATAGCAGAAGAAAACTTTTCTATCGAACGCAGTACCGGCGACGTGACCTTAGATGAGTGCGACGCACCTGACATCTATGTAAAAACTTCCACTGGCGAGGTGAAAGCCTCTCTGCTCAGTCCGAAGATCTTCTTCACCGACTCTAACACCGGCGATATCGATGTCCCCAAAACCACAACCGGCGGTACCTGCACTATTGAGACCGATACCGGCGACATCGAGATCACAATTAAAAAGTAACCTTTTGACTGAAGGACTGGAAAATTTCAATACGCCGGTTCCCCTTCCCTTTTCCCCCTCTCTCTCAGACATGCAAGGGAATAGAATTATAAAAAAGCCGGACGACCTTCCCACTTTTTCATGAAAAACTGAAAAATAAGGGTAGGTCGTCCGTTTTTTGTGTGTTTTTATTCCCTTTGATCAGTTAGAAAACCGTTCAAAAGGGTATGTCATCCCCACTTATTGCGATTCTCAGTCCATCTTTGTTCAGAGAAGTTCGTCCGGTTGATTAAAGAGTTCGCTCAGACACGTTCCCAAATGTAACGGGCCGTCTCCAGACCATAGATCGTGCCGGCGACGCAGTCTTCCATGCCTTCGAATTCCAGCGAGATCTCCTGATCGTAGCCGGAGTTTTTGATGATAGAGATGATCTTCCACATATCCATGTCGCCCTGGCCGATGATCGCGCCGCGAAGCAGCTGATAATCCGCGGCGTTGGTACCCACGTACGCCAGGCTCGGCAGCATCGTATGCCACTCTTCCGGTGTCGTCGGTCTGAACCGCTTCTGCGGATACATCCGGTCGGTTTTGCGGATATAAAAATCTTTCAGATGGATCATGTTCGCGTATTTGATCGTTTTCTGGACAGCCACGACCGGATCCTCGTTGACACAAAGGAAGTTGCCCACATCCACCGTCAGGCCGACGTTGTCTTTTCCGGCAGCTTTGACGATCCGGATCAGCCGGTCAGCCCCGTTCACATAGCGGCCGTGATTCTCAAGCGTTGTGCGCATGCCTTTGGATGCCGCGTAGTCCGCGACCTCCTTTACCGCTCGAACGATCGTCGGGAAGTCTTCCTCGAACTGTTCCGGTGTGTGGTACTCCACGCCCAGCGGATGCTGGCCCGTGCAGGTATCGTGGCGCATCTTGCGGATGCCCATTTCGTAGGCCAGATCCATGATCATCTCGATGCGCTCGATCTCTTTACGATACTTTTCTTCTTTGGTCTCGTTCTCATCACCGGGACGAATGACGCACGCGTTCAGTGAGAAAGCGGAAAGCGGCAGACCGATCTTATCCGCGTGTTCTCCGACCCGTTTGGCAAATTCATGATTGGGCGAACCGTCTTCCAGGGTCATCGGAAGCCCGAAAGGTACCACTTCCATATGATCGCACTCGTGTTCTTTCGCCCAGTCCATCACATCGAACAGCGTCATATCCTGCGCGTAAAGCTTGCGGGACAGGCAGTAACTGGAAATACCAAGTTTCAGACTCATGTTCATCCTCCTGTTGATAAAGATTAAAGAAGGACTGCCGATTGGCAGTCCTCTTCGAAAGATCGTTTATACGCGGTCGTAAATGTACTGAGCGGTCTCCAGACCATAGGTGGTGCCGGCGACGCAGTCTTCCATGCCTTCAAATTCCAGAGAAACATACTTGTCGTAGCCGGAATTCTTGATAATGGAAAGGATCTTCCACATATCCATATCGCCCTGGCCAATGATGGCGCCGCGCAGGATGGTGTTGCCGGCCGCGGTTCCGACATAGCCGAAACTCGGGATCATGGCTGCCCATTCTTCCGGCGTGGTGGGACGTTTTCTCGGCTTGGTGTTCGGAATCTCCGGGAAGGTGACATACATGCCGTTCTGCGGATACATCTTCTCGACTTTACGGATATAGAAGTCTTTCAGATGGATCATGTCGGCATATTTGATGGCTTTCTGGGTGTTCACGACCGGATCCTCATCGACGCACAGATAGTTGCCTACGTCGACAGTCAGGCCGATGTTGGGACGGTTCGCAGCCTTCAGGATACGGATCAGACGATCGGCACCGTTGACATACAGGCCATGGTTTTCGAGGGTCAGATTCAGTCCGATCGAAGCCGCATAGTCAGCCAGTTCCTGAACCGCTTTGACGAAAACAGGGAAATCTTCCTCAAACTGTTCGGGGGTATTGATGCGCAGCGGATGAGCGCCGGAGCACACGTCGGAACGGAAGTTTTTGACGCCCATTTCCTTCGCCATGTTCATAACGGTCGTAACACGCGCAAGCTCCTGCTGGAATTTATCCTCGCGGGTGCCGTGATACTGAACCGTCACGTTGCGTTCGCGGTTGGAAGATCCCTGCTCTTCATCATCACCGGGACGGATAAAGCAGGCATTCAGGGAGAATGCGGAAAGGGGCAGGTTCAGCTTATCGGCATGCTCGCCAATACGTTTCGCAAAGTCCATGTCCGCAACACCGTCCGCCTTGAACAGAGGCAGACCGAAGGGAACGATCTCCATATGAGCACAGTCATGCTCTTTGGCCCAATCCATGATGTCATAGATTTCCCACTCTTTGGAATAGAGTTTGTGGCACAGACAGTAATCACTGATACCTAATTTCATAGCCATAGGATAAATCTCCTTTGATTGAAATAGAATGAATGTACCTCTAGAATACAACAAAAAGAGGCTGATTTCAACCTCTTTTTAAAATTATTTTAATAAACGTATGATGTTATATTCCCTCGTTTGTTATGATCACTTCTTTTCCAGACTGAAATAGCCGCAGACTTTGATATCCTCCAGAGCCAGATATCTTGGCCGGGTCGACCAGCCGTCCGCAAGCTTGATATATGTGCGGATCCGGCCGTCCAGGGCCTGATAGTGTTCGAGCCCGTAGGCGACGACCAGATGAGTGCCATATATCTTATGATAATAGACCTGGAAGACAAGCAGCCGGCCTTTCTCCAGTTCTCTGGCGGCCTGCCTGGCTGACGCGAAAACACGGCCGTGGACACGGACATCCTTCACTTTAAAAAACCGGAGGCAGGCACGCAGATAAAAATAGATCATGAGGGAGTTGGATCCGCCCCAGAAACCAAAAAGATTCGTATTGATATAAAGAAGCCGATGCTTGCCGATGAGTGCCGCCTTCTCGAAGATAGACTCTGGTCTCTCACTGTGAACGGACGGATACTCATAGCGCCGGTCAAGGGTACAGAGAATGTTGGTCATGGCGGTCGGTCCGCAATGCTGCTGATAGCCACGGCCGAGATCCTTGAACTGACCGGTCGTGTGGAAAGTCTCGAAGGAATCCCAGACATTGCCGGCATTTCCGACCGCTGGGCTTGGAATAGCCTGAAACTCAAACCCGGTCTTTTCCCGCGCGTCACGCAGCGGATCGCTGATCGGAGGTTTCTTTTTTCGTTGGAGTTTTATTTTTTTCATAGGAAAACCACTCCGTTTGTGGTAAGATGTTGGTAAATCCTATTGTAGCAGGAGATTTCTTATGAATCAAGTAGCGATCGTGACCGGCGGAACATCCGGCATCGGACTGGCCGCGGCAGAAAAACTCAATAAAGACGGATATCAGGTTTATACATTCAGCCGCCGGGGCGGCGAAGACAGCGGTAAGTCCGCAAAAGGGATCCGGCATCTGGCCGTGGATGTGACGGATGAGGCGGCTGTGAAGACAGCAGTCAGTGGGATCCTGGAAGAAGAAGGTAAGGTCGATCTGGTCGTCAACTGTGCCGGTTTCGGCATCAGCGGTGCGATCGAATTCACTTCAGTAGAGGACGCGAAGCGGCTTTTTGACGTGGACTTTTTCGGCACGGTGATCGTGAACAACGCTGTGATCCCCTCTATGCGTGAGGCAGGAAGCGGACGCATCATCAACATCAGCTCCGTCGCGGGACCGGCGGCGATCCCGTTCCAGGCGTATTACTCCTGCGCGAAAGCCGCGGTCGATGACTATACGGCAGCGCTCGCGAACGAACTTCGTCCCTTCGGGATCAAGGTCTGCGCGATCCGTCCCGGAGATGTGAAAACCGGTTTCACGGCCGCCCGTGAGAAAAAGCATGTGGGTGACGATATCTACGGAGGCCGGATCGACAAGTCCGTCGCAAAGATGGAAAAAGATGAAGTGACCGGGGCGTCGCCAAAGGTACTTGGACGCTATATCGCTAGGGTGGCGAAGATCCCGAACCCGAAACCGTTCTATACACCGGGCATCGTTTACAAAGCCTGCGTCGTACTGATCAAGATCCTGCCTTGCCGGTGGGTGAATGCCCTGATCGGAAAAATGTACGTGGTAGAGTGAATCTGCAGGCCTGAAAGAAGACGGATCAAATATATCAAAACTTTGTACAGATACTGAATATGTATAAAAAAAGAACCTTTTTTGCAAGCATTTATACACGCCTGAGGGCGTGTGTATAAAAAATCATGAACCATAGAAAGATTTATACAATCAACCAGACGTGGTGAAGAGAATTGTATAATACTTGCAGTTTTTCATGAGCGTTTTTATACAACTGATGAAATGAAGAAAAGGTAGTGTATAAAAAAATATAACGAAATAGCATATTGTTATACAACAGTGTTCCTTCTGAATACTATTAAAAAACCGAGGGCTGCAGCAACTGCAGCCCTTATCTTTTTGATCCCATCAAAAGTGATCAGATATTCGCCATATACCGGTGGATCGTTTCCTTAACGGCTCCCGGTCCGGCGATCATTTCCTTCAGCATCTGTTCGATCTTTTCTCCAAGACCGTCCGCATAGAGATCTGTAAAGAAGATGCTTTCGTTGGATAGGACGGGCCGCAGCTGATCTTTCAGACTGTCCGGGTCACCGAGCATCACCGTGGAAAGCCGTCCATGCAGTTCGCCCGCCAGGGGATCCGGCGCCAGTTCATAGGTCTGTCCCTGGTCATCGATGCCCATCAGATAACGCATGTATCCCGCAATGCCAAGCGGGATCGCGGTAAGCCCTTCCGCCGTACCATACTCTCTGCGGTAGGCCTTGATGGTCTCACCGAAACGGACACCCAGCCCCTGGGATGTATCCGTACAAAGCCGCAGGTTGGTGTCTCCCAGATATTCGTTGGGGAAGCGGTCATCAAAAAGTTCATCGGTAAATGCCTGAGGTGAAAGGATCCCCGGATCCTTGATGACTTTCATACCTTCCTGATAGGCGACGGTCCGTCCCATCTTCAGAATATCCGGATCCTTTAAGAGATCCGCGAAAAGATCGATCCCCAACACCACTCCAAGCGGCCCCAGCGCCGAATGGACCGGATTCAGGCACGCAGTCACTTTCATCCTCTCGCAAAGATCAACGGTCTTCTGATCTGCCAGATAAACGCCCTTTCCTCTGGAAAGATCCGGTCTTCCGCCCGGAAAACTGTCTTCAATGACCAGGTATTGCGGGCCTTCCGCGTTGACAAATGGCGCGATATAGGTCCTTTTGCCGGTGATGACCGGCTGCATGTCCGGAAGACCGAGTTCGTTCAGTTCTTCTGCGATCTTCTCCGACGGGCGGGGCGTGATCTTATCGATCATCGTCCAGGGGAAACTGACTTTCGACGGATCCGATACATAAGCAAGGAAGCCCTCTTCCGCCAGTCCTCTCCCGACCCACTCTTCCGCTGTCGTGAGCACGGAAGCGCGAAGCAGCGATCCGTTATGAGAGCAGTTATCCATAGAGACAAGCGCGATCGGAAAACCACCGCTTTGATACCGCTTAAGCAGCATCGCCGTGAGGACGGCCATCGCACCTTTGGCCCGGGAGGGCCCGTTTTCCATATCTTTTTCCACATAGGACAGGTAGTTTCCATCTGTCCCTTTCAGTGCATAGCCTTTTTCTGTGATGGTGAACGAAACCATCTGCAAAGACGGCGCCGCGAAGATCTCCCGCAGCCGGCTCCAGGAAGCTTCATCGGACGAATCCGCTTTGACCGCTTCCCCCAGCGATCCCAGAACTTTCATCTCACGGGTTCCGTCTCCCCGCAGGATGATACTGAGGACTAAATTATCAAAGGTCTGATAGATCTTGTCTACCACTTCATAATCGAACGTCTCCACACAGGTGATCCCAGTGTCCATCATGCCCGCTTCCAGAAGATCATCCGCGATCCCGCCGATAAATCCACGGAAGATGTTCCCGATGCCAAAGTGTACCCAACGGGGAAACTCTTTCGTTTTCCGGCTTACTGCCTCGACGTCATATCCGGGAAGTTCGATCCCGGCATTTTCAAACGCCTGACGGTTTTTGATCCCTTTCAGTGTCAGTTCCATAGCGTATCCTCCTTATATGAATTAATTGCGCTCTCCGACGCTGTCTCTTACTACCAGATCCGTAGGCATATAGAACTTAAGTCTGGGACATTTTTCCCCCAGATCAGCAAGACGCCGGAGGATCCGCAGCATATGTACACATTCCCTGCCCATGAGCTGGCCGGAGTTCGTCACGGATGTCAGCCGTGGCCTGGTCAGTTCACAGATCGAGGTGTTGTTGAACCCCACGACCGACACATCCTGCGGGATCCTGAGTCCCATCCCCTTCAGAACATCCATGGTCCACATCGCCACCGAATCCATCTGTGTCACGAAGGCTGTCGGCGGATCCGGTCGGTCGAACATTTCCTTCATCCTGTCCTCGTCCAGATGATCAAACAGATCATAGAAAGGATCATACGGAAGGTCCAGCGCCGCCAGTGCCCGGATAAAGGAGAAATGCCGGTCGATCTCAAAATCCTGTCCGCAGTTTTCACCGACGTACCCGATCCTCGTATGCCCTTTTTCTTTCAACATTTTAACGATCTGGTGCATGGCCTGCTTATTGTCAACGTTCACCGAGCTGACTCTCAGTTCCGGATTATAGCTGTCCATAAAGACACAGGGCACATCGATCGAATCGATATCCTGCTGGATCTTTTCTGTGATCGTATGTACCTGGGCGATACATCCTACCACATTTCCCGTCTTCTCCAGCTGCTCTTTCAGTATTCCTTCCTTACACTCACATTCCATATGGATCACGACCACATTCATGTCCAGGGACCTGGCTTCACTCTCCACTCCCTGGATCACGGCCGGGAAGAAGGCAAACAAGTTGTTGGCATCTTCTTCCATATAAATAAGGTAGGCGATCACGGGAACCGCGGGGGCTGCGGTTTGTCTGACAGCGGATCCCGGATCTGTCAGCATATCTCCATAACCAAGTTCGCGAATTTTTTTCTCCAGGTTCGTCCGAAGCTGGTCGCTGATGCCCGGTTTCCCATTTAACACGACAGAAACGGTCGAGGGTGAAACACCCAGTATTTTTGCCAGTTCTTTTGCTTTCATGATGAGATTTCTCCGAAAGATTCTGATATTTGATAAGTTAACTATATCATATCCCTCCAATGGACACAATGCTTTTCAAAACGAATTTTTCAAAATTTTCTCAAAATTATTCTAAAAAGTTTTTAAAAACGTATTGACAAAATTTTTGACCTGTCATATAATATGCTCAGAACGAAAGAGAGCGAAACAAAAAACCAAAGCTCTTTAAGAAATACAAACCATTCAAGGAGGGAAAAAACCATGTTTGAAATCTACAACAACCTTGCAAAAGTTCAGGATACCCGTAAAGCTGAAAAAGCAGTCAAAAAAGTGGAGAAAAGAGATCTTAGTGAAATGTGGAGAAGCGTAAATCCCGATCCTGAGAATCTTGTGAACATCTTCGGAGCTACCTTCCGCGTAAGACCCCGTAACGCGGCCTAAGACAGACTGAAAGAATCGAAGCTCGGCGTTTATGCCCATTTCTTTAGGCAGATAAAGTACTTTTTTGTAGAAAACATAGAACTTTATCCAGGCTCTTGCATAAACATGCAAAACATGTTATCATCCTCTTCACAGATAGAGGCGCGGATACGATGAAATCTTCGGAAGCCGGCAGGCGATCGACTGAAGATCGAGGCAAATCCGCCGAACCAAAGCCGGAGGCATCCGGCCGAGGTGGGCCGGCAGGGAATACCTGACGGACTGTCTACAAAATATTTTGTAGGAGTGCTATCGTTGAAGGATCATCATCCGGCGGCAGCATTCTACCCGCCGGTTTTTTATGGACTTTGGCGGGAGAATATGGAGGTTATTATGTTACAAGGTTCGATCGTCGCGCTCGTCACCCCATTCCACGAAGACGGCAGCATCAACTTCGATAAGCTCGAAGAGCTTCTGGAGTGGCACATTGCCCAGGGTACCGACGGTATTCTGGTGCTCGGTACTACTGGTGAAAGTACGACCATGACCCACGAAGAAGATGATTCAGTCGTGGAGTTTACGATGCGCACCGTGCGTCACCGCGTCCCGGTGATCGCCGGCTCCGGTTCCAACGACACGGAAACACAGATCATGAAAAGCGTTCGCTACGACCGTATGGGTGTAGACGCGCTGCTCTGCATCACGCCTTACTACAATAAAGCGAATCAGCAGGGTATGATCTATCATTTCACGAAAGTCGCGGATCAGGTGGACGCGCCTGTCATCCTCTACAACGTGCCCGGCCGTACCGGCTGCGCGCTGTCTGTCAAAGCCGTCGAACAGCTTTCCGAGCACCCGAAGATCTGTGGGATCAAGGAAGCTTCCGGTGATATCAGTTACGCGGTCAATATCTCTCATCTGATCCGCGATGATTTCCAGATGTTCAGCGGCAACGACGACATTATCGTCCCGATGATGAGCCTTGGCGCTTCCGGGGTCATCAGTGTCTTTGCCAACACCAATCCGCGCGAGTGCCACGAGATGGTCGCTCGCTGGCAGCAGGGCGATCTGGCCGGTTCACTGGCCCTGCAGCAGAAATACCTCGATTATATCCACGCGCTGTTCTGTGAGGTCAACCCGATCCCGGTCAAGGAAGCCATGAACCTGATGGGCATGAACATCGGCGGCTATCGTCTGCCTCTGTTCCCGATGGAAGAAAAGAACCGGCACCGTCTGGCCGAATCCATGAGAAAGGTAGGACTCATTCAATGAATCTGCTGATCAGCGGCATGGGCCAGATGGGACAGAAGATCCGATCTCTGGCTGAAGAACGCGGTGACACCGTGCTCGCCCTCGTCGACGCCATGCATCTTAATCTGCTGGACGGTCTTCCGATCGCGGATGTCGTGATCGATTTTTCGCACCGGGACAATCTTCCCTGGATCGCCGAGTATGTCAGACAGAATGAATGCCCTCTGGTTTGCGGGACGACCGGGCTGACCAGGGAGGATCAGGCGCTGCTCCGCTCTCTTTCCGAGATCGTTCCTGTCTTCTACAGTTCCAACTATTCCTATGGTGTGGCGGTCCTGCTGAAACTGCTGGAAACCGCCGTACCGCTCCTTTCCGAAAGCTTCGACATGGAGCTCACGGAGACTCATCACCGGAAAAAGCAGGACGCGCCCAGCGGAACGGCTAAATCGATCCTTCAAATCCTGAACGGATCCGATTCTTTCGATGAGATCTACGGCCGTCACGGACAGGTCGGAAAAAGAGGCCATGAGATCGGCGTTCATTCGCTCCGGGGCGGAACCGAAGCCGGTGAGCATACCGTTTACTTCTTTGGTGATCAGGAGTCGATCACGATCTCTCATCGGGCGACCGATCGTGCGATCTTTGCCTCCGGCGCTCTTCGCGCGGCAGATTTCGTTTTCTGCGCGCCGCCCGGTTTTTACGGAATGAAAGATCTGATTTAATGTAGTGTGCCAGGTCCGCGACCTTTGTTCCTGCACGCACCGGAAAAGACTACCTCAGCAAAATAACACTTGCCTTTCTATACAAAAGTGGTATAATGCTTCGGTAGTCTTATTATTCTTAAAGGTGTTTTTAAAAAATGATCGGAATTATCGATGTCGGCGGCGGACAGCGCGATGTTTACGGAGCCGGAGTCCTGGATTACTGCATCCAGTATGGCATCCGGTTTGATTACTGTATCGGCGTTTCCGCGGGATCAGCGAATATGGCTTCGTTCCTCTCCGGCCAGTCCAGCCGCAATTTCCGTTTCTATACGGATTACAGCTTCCGCAAGGAATATATGGGGATCTCCCAGTTTTTAAGTACAGGCAACTATGTGAACCTGGACTATGTGTACGGCACCCTCGCGAATTCAAACGGCGAAGACCCGCTGAACTATGATGCGCTCAAAAACAGCGGATCTGAGCTGATCGTCGTCGCGACCGACGCTCAGACCGGCGAACCGGTCTACTTCACGATGGATGATATCAGCCAGGATCATTATGACGTCTTCAAAGCATCGAGTTGTGTTCCCGGTTTCAATAAGCCGTATCCGATCGGTGACAGGCTCTATTATGACGGCGGTATCAGTGATCCGATCCCGATCGACAAGGCTTTTCAGGCCGGATGTGAAAAAGTGGTCGTGATCCTCACCCGTCCGGTTGATTATGTGCGGGATCCCAAGGATGATCGAAAGATCGTGAAAAGGATCCGCTCCAAATATCCGAAGGCGGCAGAGGCCATGGAAAAGCGGGCGGAAACGTATAACCGCCAGCTTGCACTGTGCAGGCAGTATCAGGACGAAGGCAAAGTCCTGATCATCGCGCCGGATGATATCGGCAAACTCAAGACCCTCACCCGTGATATCGAGGCCATCAAGCATCTGTATCATAAAGGTCAGAACGACGCCCCGGAGATCATGGGCTTCCTCGGGATCAAACCATAAAACAAACAGAGCTCCAGTCTTTTGCAGACTGGAGCTCTTCGATTATGCCTCGATCCCGGTGACCTGATAGTCCTGATCTTCGACCGCTTTTTTCAGGACCTCATACGGAACGTCCTTGCTCAGGGTCAGGACCGCTGTTCCTTTTTCAAAGCTGGTGACTGCCTCTTCCACTCCGTCGAGCGCCTCAAGCGCTTTTTTGACGCGGGATTCGCAGTGCATACACATCATGCCTTCTACTTTCAGGGTTTTTGTCATAGTCGTTTCCTCCGTCCTTTTTTCTTCTTTTGGACTCAGTCTGCTGCGCAGGACTTCCGTCGAAATCTCGTTTTTGGCTTTTTTGTCCTTGTTCGTACTGTGGATTTTGAAAAGATTGAGCCTGAGTGCGTTGGATACTACGCAGAAGCTCGACAGGCTCATGGCGGCCGCGCCGATCATCGGATTCAGTGTCCAGCCGAAAATCGGGATCCACAGACCCGCGGCCAGCGGGATGCAGAGCGCGTTATAGAAGAATGCCCAGAAAAGGTTCTCGTGGATATTCTTCAGTGTCTGCCGGCTCAGGCGGATCGAGGCCGCAACATCGGAAAGCCTGCTTCTGACCAGCACCACGTCCGCCGCGTCGATCGCTACATCCGTCCCGGCGCCGATCGCTATTCCGAGATCCGCTCTTGTCAGAGCCGGCGCGTCGTTGATGCCGTCACCCACCATGATGACCTTGCCCAGTTCTTTCAGTTTGCGGATGATCGCTTCTTTTCCGTCAGGCAGAACGCCGGCTACCACACTGTCCACACCTGCGTCTTTGGCGATCGCCTGCGCCGTCCGGTCATTATCACCGGTCAGCATAACGGTCCGGATACCCATTTCTTTTATTTCGCGAATGGCCTGCGGGCTGTCTTCCTTGATCGTATCGGCCACCGCGATCATGCCGATATAGCTGCCGTTTTGTGTAAACAGGAGCGGTGTTTTGCCTTGAGATGCCAGACGCTCTGTCTCCTCGATCTGCTCAGCGGTCAGGTCGACCTGATTCTGAATGAAAGCCGCGCTTCCGCCGACGACCGTTTGCCCACCAACGACCGTTGGCCCACCAACGGTTCCTACCAGCCCGTTCCCGACCAGGGCCTGGAAATCGTCCAGTTGATCGAGGGTTAGCTGATTCTCTTCCGCTTTTGCCAGGATCGCCTTCGCCAGCGGATGCTCACTGTGCTGTTCCAGAGAAGCGGCTGTCTTCAGGAGCTGCTCCTCGCTCACGCCTTCCGCCGGGACAAGGTCGGTCACCTTCGGCTCGCCGCTCGTGATCGTACCGGTCTTATCCAGTACGACGATCTGTGCCTTGCCGGCCTCTTCCAGCGAAACAGCGGTTTTAAAGAGGATACCGTTCTTCGCGCCGATGCCATTACCGACCATGATGGCGACCGGCGTCGCGAGACCGAGCGCGCAAGGACAGCTGATCACGAGAACGGAGATCGCTCTCGCGAGCGCGAACGCGAGTCTCTCCGAACCGGTTCCGGCGATCTGCCCGCCGAAGATCATCCAGATCAGGAAGGTGATCAGGGCGATCCCGATGACGACCGGTACAAACACGCCGGAGACTTTGTCAGCCACTTTCGCGATCGGTGCTTTGGTCGCTGCGGCGTCAGAGACCATCTGAATGATCTGCGAGAGCGTCGTATCTTCTCCGACGCGTGTCGCCTGGCACTTCAGGAAACCGGACTGATTCGTCGTGGCAGCGGAAACGCTGTCCCCGGTTGCCTTATCCACCGGAATGCTTTCACCGGTCAGCGCGGACTCATTGACAGCGGAACTGCCTTCCAGCACGGTTCCGTCCACAGGGATATTCTCGCCCGGACGGACCACAAAAATGTCTTCTTTACGGACCTGCTCGATCGGGACTGTTTCTTCCTTCTCATTACGAATCACCGTCGCCGTTTTCGGGGCGAGCTTCATCAGGCCTTTCAGGGCATCGGTCGTTCTTCCTTTCGACCGGGCCTCCAGCATCTTGCCCACAGTGATCAGAGTCAGGATCATAGCCGCGGACTCGAAATAAAACTCATCCATATAGACCATGACCTGAGCGCTGTCACCGCGCGCCTGTGCGCCGGTCATCGCGAACAGCACCACTGTGCTCCAAAGGAAAGATACGCCCGATCCCATTGCGACCAGCGTGTCCATGTTCGGCGCGCCGTGCAGGACGGACTTTATCCCACTGACAAAGAAACGCTGATTGATGAGCATCACGATCGCGGCCAGGATCATCTGCACCAGTCCCATGGCCACATGATTGCCTTCAAAGAAAGAGGGAAGCGGCCATCCCCACATCATATGTCCCATGGAAAAGTACATGAGAACAGCTAAGAAACCCAAAGACCAGAACAGACGCTTTTTCAGCATCGGCGTTTCCCGGTCTTTCAGCATGTCCTCGGCAGCAGAGGCTGCGCTCTGATAAGTAGCAGAGACTTCTGCGTTATTGTCGGTGTCAGAGACCGCTCCCGCTCTCTCACTGTTCTGACTCTTTTTCCCTGCCTGCAGGCTGGCGCCGTAGCCGGCATTTTCAACAGCCTGAATGATCGACTCAGCCGACGCGTCGCCCTCGACGCCCATGGAATTTGTCAAAAGGCTGACCGCGACCGAAGTCACGCCCGGTACCTTGGCCACCGCCTTTTCGACCCTGGCCTGGCAGGCGGCACAGGTCATCCCTGTTACAGTATATTTATCCATTCAATCTCCTGCTTTCTGCAAGCTCTTCCGTTATTTCATCATTCGCTGCAATGTTTTCACGAGTTCTTCCACGACTTCATCATTGCCGGCTTTGATATTTTCCGCTACGCACGTGCGGATATGCTCCGATAAAATCTCTTTATTGAAAGCATTCATCGCGGCGCTGACTGCCTCGCACTGCACCAGAATGTCGATACAGTACCGGTCCTCCTCAAGCATCCTGCGGATCCCGCGCACCTGTCCCTCGATCCGGCTCAGACGGTTCAGCAGGCCTTTGATCTCCTCTTCCGACCGCACTTTTTTATGCTCACTGCAGCTGTCTTCGTGCCTGCAGTACCGGCATTCGTGATCCATTTCACTCATGATAGGCATTCTCCTGTTTCCTTTTGCTAACCGGTTGCTATTATATACCCCCCAGGGGGTATTGTCAAGTAACCGGTTGCTTCTGCCTTTTCGTTTTTTCTGTCTGTTAGTGGTCGATATATGTTCGAATGATCTGATCGACAAGCATGAAATCAAGCGGGTTAGCCCGAGTTTCCGATGTGAGGATCAGATTGATGCCGGGATAATAGCCATTCAACATATAATCATGAATTTTCATGCTGGCGTCAAAGCGGTATTTCCCTTCATCCATAAGGCCAAGATGTTCCCAAATGATGGTTTCCGAGAATTCATCAGGCCTGATTGTAAAGTCCGGATAATACTTCCTTCCCGCGATCTCAAGAGCCTCTTCATATCGGAACGCGATCCCGCGGCGTAGCAGCTCGTTGCCGATCATCGCTTCTGATTTGGAACGAACTTTTCTTCCATCGGTCAGCTGGATCTTCTTACCTTCTTCATAACCAGTCAGGTGATCAAATTCTTCATACTGCCAGTGTGTCAGAGACTCTTTGGGTGATTTTTCCTGCAGTCCCAGAAGTTCACGAATACCGGGCTTTTGGTACAACTGTTCTTCTCTGCTTAAGAACAAATGCCTGCCATTCTTCCCACGCACCTGATATTGTTTAAGATAAGCTCCTATTGCACTCAACTGTTCCTGACAGTCTTTTAGTCGGGCTTCCAGCATCCTTTTTTGAGCAAATCTTGCCGCAATTTCTTCTTGTTCTCTTGGTAGATAAACCATCGAACCATGATTTCTTACATACCAGCGAGGCACTTCTCCTCTCTTCTGAAACATCAGATCTCCTTCAGGAAAGTCATAAAGCCTCTTTTTCAGATCTTCCGTCTCTTTAAAGAGCTTGTCTTGTTTTTGCATCATCCACTCGTTAAAATTCATTGATTGTCTCCCTTCTACTACGTTGTATTACTTTTTGCAGTATTTTCATT
>JAFZQZ010000092.1 GCA_017620135.1 Bacillota bacterium | reverse complement strand
TTTCCCATGGAATCATCCCCTCTTCACATGCAAGATTCGTTACGGACAACAGAAGCTGTGGCCGCCTCCACCGCCTCCGCCGCCACCACCGCCACCTCCTCCGCCGCCTCCGCCGGAGAAGCCGCCACCACCGCCGGAACCACCGGAGCTTTGGGTATAGACATGGCTTTCCAGGAGCTGACGTCCGAGAAGCTGGACGCTGACTGCCGCTTTTTCTTTGCTGACTCTCAGGTTTTTCGTCCTTCTCTGGCTCTGCATCACAAAAAAGGTGATGAGCGAACCCGCGACCAGCGCGATCAGTGCGTTACAGATATATTTCATCGGCTGCGCGATCCGTCCGCCGTCCAGGATCTTCACTTCCTGTCTGAAGGCTTCTGCCGCGCAGGTATAATAATCTCCCTTGCTTGCGTAGGTGTAGACATTATCGGTAATCGTGTTTCCGTAGGCAGTGGTCACTGTCCGGTAGATCCTGCCGTCACTGTGGATCCAGATATTGCGGTTATCCATATCGATCAGGAAGATCGTGCCGGAGTCACTGCCGAAATACTGCCGGTAGAAGCTTTTCGCGTAGTCCTTGGACGAGCCGCGGTCGTTGTCATTCGTCGAAAGGAACATGACGTTGCCGTAAGCGGTGACAGGTTTCATGTCTTTCACCAGTTTACTCTCTTCGTCCGCAGTCAGAAGATCCGCTCCGTCGATGATATAGGCACTGTAGCCTGTGTCCGGATTGGTGTAGACAGCGCTTTCTGCCCTTGCGCTTAGCGGAAGCACGATCAGCAGGACGAGCAGGATCCCTAATACATAATTAATCCTTAAGCGCATGATTCGCTCCTTCCCGCCCGAAGAACGAAGGCAAAGGTCTGGTTGCCATCAGATTATAGACGTCGATCAGTTTCAGCGCCGGGAGCAGCGTCGCGATCATACAGACCACCGCTCCGCCATAGTACCACCAGTCGTTCACCGGCCGCCACATGGCGATAAAGAACGCGATCAGGATCGCCAGGCCATTCAGGATCGGCCAGATGACCATACTCTTTTCCTTCAGATGAGAAGCCTTGCTGATTGCCCGGATCATCTGGATGATGCCCAGGATACCGGTCGCGAAACCACTGATCGTCAGGAAAGTATACTGGTCGCCGACTCCGCCTCCGCCGCCGATCATATCAAACAGGAAACGAATTCCTACGTAAGCGGCGATCATCAGCACTGTCGTACCGCATCCGACGCCGGCTCCTTTGGCGGCCTTGTATTTGCTCTTGGTTTTCTTCTTCAGGCTTTCATTCGCCGCGTCATACTCTTTCGAACCGATATCATTGAGATGCAGTTCCTTCTCCATCAGTTTTTTCAGCTCGCTGGTCAGCACCGTCAGGCTGATGAGCGCCAGGATCGCGGTGATGCCAAGGGTCGTCGTAGGAAGAACGGTAAGGAACAGCGACATCAGCGCGAAGATGATCAGCGCGAGGATCCCGGCGAACGTCAGGTAACTGGATTTCTTGACCGGAAGTTCCGTATACATGGAACCGGTCTCTCCGTTCATGACGACATACGAAACACGGTCTTTATTCCGCCAGGTCAAAAACCAGACCGGGAGCAGTTTGCCGTAATAATCCTTGCAGACCGGCTGGAAAGTCTCTTCGAGCGTAGTCGTATGGATCTGATCCGGATTGATGCCGGCTCTGCGCAACTGCATCGAATTCAGGGAAGGCGTGGTATAGTGCATGTTCCGGCGGCTGAATTCACTGGAGATCGCTTTGGCGGCATGATCCTTTGCTTCCTTCTGTACATCCGCTACGTACTTGTCGGGCATGACGTCGGCCCGGTCCGCGTAAAAACCGGCCAGATAAGCGGCTTTGAAGGGTGTCACGTTCTCAGAGAAATCACCGATCGCGTCGGCGATGGAATCATCCAGTGAGGAAGATCCGTCTCTCATATACCGTCCCCGGCTGTCCGCGCGCAGGTTCAGCAGGTAGGTGTCATGCTGATATTTGCTGCCGCTGAGGTGTGTTTCCGAGTAAGCCATCTGCTGGGCAAACTGCGGAAATTCCACGCCTACGGACCAGTAGGGGATATAAATACCGCGAAACTGGTCCAGAAACTGCTCATCCTTCATTTCCTTCGGCAGGAACAACGCCTTGCCGACCTTTTGTTTATACAGTTCCTGACAGCGTTTTTTGGTGATCCGGAAAGGAATGATCTCCTTCGGACGGTTCTCCGACTCGATCTTTCCGGCCAGCACCGCTTCCGATCCACAGTAGGAACAGAAGCTGACCATCTGTTCGTCAGGGCTGGTCAGCTCCGCGCCGCAGTTTTTACAGACGTACACATTCGTCTCATACTTGGACGGATCGACTTCGTTTTTTATATCATAGTTTTCCGGCGGCACCTGCGACCCGCAGTAGACACATTTCATCTGCTGCGTGGGGATGTCGAAAACCATCTTGCCGCCACAGTTCGGACAGTAAAACATAGGCCCTCCTGTCTGTTTTATTCATAGCTGATTCATTATATCTTATTTGTGCATGAACCGCAAGTTTTCCTTGCAACAGAAGCGTCATAATGATACAATGGAAGAGTATTTTCCGAGACAGATAGATCGGAAAAAATCTTTATTTTTTCTTTAGGAGGATCAATACAATGGCAGAAAAAAGCTTAGGCCAGAAACTTCTTGGCACATGGAATACCAAGACGATCGTAGCCGTGGCCATTGGCGCCGCACTTTTCGGCGTGCTTATGGTGTATGGCGGAGTTCCCGTCACCACTAATACAAACCTCACCACAGCGATGATCATTCCGGTCGTTGTCGGTGCTTTCTTCGGACCTCTTCCCGCACTGGTCGCAGCCGGTGTCGGCAATGTCATCGCTGACCTCATCGGTGGATGGGGCATGTGGTTCGACTGGTCCATCGGTAACGGTATCGCTGCCTTCTTCGTGGGTCTGCTCCCCGTTTACGGCGCATATGTCACCGAAGGCGTCTTCAACTGGAAACATGCCATCATTTACGCGCTCTGCGTTATCGTTGGTAACGGTCTTGCGTTTGGTGTCGTCACACCTATCTTCACCACCCTGTTCTACGGCGGCGATCTGAATGTGACCTTCATCCAGGCTATTGCCGGTTCTCTTTCCAACATCGCTGTTGAGCTGATCGTCGGTATCCCGCTGATGTTCATTCTGGCTGCCCGCTCCAAGAGCCGCACCAACCTGAAAGAAGAAGAATAATTTCATCCGTCCGAGGCCGTGCTCCCATATGAGGCTGCACGGCCTTTTCTCATTTTATTAAGCGATTATACAGGAGATCCCATGGAACCGATCATCAGCTTCAAAAACTTCGGCTTCAAATATAAGACCCAGTCTTCTCCCACCCTCTTTGATATCAACCTGGATATCTATCCGGGTCAGAAGGTACTGATCCTGGGCGCGTCCGGCAGCGGTAAATCCACCCTCTGCAACTGTATCAACGGTCTGATCCCTTTCTCCTTTGAAGGAGAAATTACCGGATCGCTCACCGTCGCCGGAAAAGAAACAAAAAAATCGTCTATCTTCGAACTTTCCAAAGACGTCGGCACCGTCCTGCAGGACTCCGACGCCCAGTTCGTGGGGCTTTCCGTGGGCGAAGACATTGCCTTTGCCATGGAGAACATCTGTATGCCACGGTCTGAAATGGCGCCGCTGGTCATGAAAAACGCCTCTCTCGTAGGGATGCAGGATTTTATCGATCATGTGCCCTTTGAGCTTTCCGGCGGACAAAAGCAGAAAGTCGCCATCGCGGGCGTCTTCGCCAACGATGTGCGTGTCCTTATCTTTGATGAGCCCCTTGCGGCGCTGGATCCCCAGATGGGCATGACTGCCGTCTCGCTGATCGATGACCTGGCCAAGGACGATGAACGGACCATCCTGATCATCGAACATCGTCTGGAGGATGTGCTCTACCGTCCCGTCGACAGGATCATCCTGATGGGCGGCGGCCGGATCGTCGCGGATATGACACCGGACGATCTGCTGAAATCCACCCTGCTCAAAGAGCACGGCATCCGTGAACCGCTTTATATCACGGCGATGAAATATGCCGGATGCTCACTGGAGGGCAACAGGAACCTCTGTTCACTGGAGGATCTCGAGTTCTCCCCCGAAAACGAAAACAAACTGAAGACTTTCTTCACTTCTGACTATAAACCGCTTCCCGAGAATCAGAACGAGCCGATCATCGAGTTCGATCATGTTTCCTTCTCGTATGACGGTAAGCAGAAAGTTCTTTCCGATATCGATTTTACTATCCGTAAGGGTGAACGGATCGCGATCATCGGAAAGAATGGCGCCGGCAAGTCTACCGCCGCCAAACTGCTCTGCGGCCTGATCCGGCCCTCTGAAGGCGAGATCCGTCTCGGCGGCAAGGATATTCATCCTCTGACCGTCAAGGAGATCGGTGAAAGAGTCAGCTATGTCATGCAGAATCCCAACCAGATGCTGGTCAAGGACATTATCAAGGATGAAGTCGGTCTTGCACTGCAGATCCGCGGCCGTTCTGCCGAAGAGATCAAAAACACGACCGAGAAGGTCCTCAAAGCATGCAACCTGTTCAAAATGCGTAACTGGCCTGTCGACGCGATCAGCTATGGTCAGAAAAAACGAGTGACCGTCGCTTCCATGATGGCACTGGAACCGGAGATCCTGGTACTCGACGAACCGACAGCCGGACAGGATTTCCGCAGCTACACCGATATCATGAACTTTGTGAACGCACTGAATCAGGAATACGGCATTACCATCCTGTTCATCACCCATGATATGCATCTGGCGATCGAAAACACCGAGCGCGCGATCGTCTTCGCGGACGGTCAGCTCATCGCGGCGGACCGGGTCTGCTCCGTCCTCGCGAACGAACAGGTCATCGCCCGTGCAAGCCTCAAGCAGACCTCTCTCTACCGTCTGGCGCTGAAGCTTCAGCTGGATCCCGAAAGTACGATCGAGCGATTTATCAGCTATGAAGCCGAACTGAAAGGAGGTGAGATCGATGAATAACCGCTTTGTCATCAACTATACGCCCGGTCCGACCTTCCTTCATCAGCTGTCCGGTTTCACCAAGGTCTTCCTTTTCATCGTCGTGACGGTCGCCATTATCGCGACCTACGATGTGCGGATCCTGTGGCCGCTGTGCATCATCAGTATAGCGGAGATCGTTTCCATGAAACCCAACTGGAAACCGATCATCTTCATGTTCCTCTTCACCTTCTTCACTGTCACGATCATTGGTAATATCATGCTTTTCGTCGTCAGTCCCGACGCCGGGCTGAACAATGTCGGTACCGAAACGATCCTCTGGACCTCCGCCAGCGGCCGGTTCTATATTTCGAAGGAATGGCTCTGGTATATCTACGTGGTCTGGGTCAAGCGTACCGCGTCCTTCGCTTCCGTCATGGCCTTCGCGCTCATGACCACACCTTCCGAGTTTGCCTCCGGCCTCAACAAATGCGGCCTCCCCTACAAAGTCTGTACCATCATCTCACTGGCTTACCGTACCATCCCGGATATCGCGAACGATTTCGTCGATATCCGCAACAGTATGATGATGCGCGGTGTCGAACTGGGTAAGAAAGCGCCTCTCGGCAAGCGTCTGAAGAATCATGTGACCCTGCTCGTCCCGCTGATCATGTCTTCCTTCGGTAAAGTGGGCAATATCGCCAACGCCATGGATCTGAGAGGCTACGGTAAAAATAAGAAACGTACCTGGTACGCGGAGCACGAACCCACGAAGTATGACAGGATCGTCCGCGGGATCACGATCGCGCTGGGTATTGCTACGATCGTATATATCCTCTGGGCACGTATCATCGATCCGTGGCCGGCCAAGATCTGGGCGCCGTTTGTGGATAAAAGCGCGATCCAGCAGATCTCCCTGGAAGAATCGTTCTTCCTCTTCCGCTGGCTGAAAGGATTGTTTAACAAATGATGAAACCACTGATCATTCATATGGACTGTGGCCCGGCTTCCACTGAGTGGGCGAAAGTCGCCGGGCTTTGTCAGAAGATCTGTCCCGGTCTGAATATTTCGCAGGGAACACTGACTATGCCGGATTCCCTGACGATCTCCGCCTATCTCTACACGACGCTCCCCTACTGGCCGGAAGGATCGGTCTTTTTGTCTCTGGTGCAGAAAGGTTTTACCAAAGCTGCTTCTGACCGGGCTTCTGCCTCTCTTTCGGTAGCTGTTCAAATGCCGAACGGCAGCATTATCCTGTCCCCGAATAACGGGACCGCCACCGTCTGTGCTTCGCTGATGAGCGAAGGCGATCTTAGCAGGCTCTCCGTGTATTTCGTCGATCCGTCCCGGTTTGGCGGCGATGACTATGCGCTGGTCCGCTGCAGCGCTTCGCTCGCCGGTGGTCTGCCGCTGGAAGAGATCGGGCCAAAAGCCTCTCTGGAGGATGTTTTCTTCTACTCTCTCCCCAAGGCTTCCATTCAGCCAGGTATAGCAGAGGGTCAGGTTTTTATGCTGCTGAAGACCTTTGGCAATCTGACCTTCACGATCAGCATCGATGAGTTTGAACAGACCGGCATCCAAACCGGTGATGCGGTCCATGTCGCTTTTACCCGCAACGGGAAAGTCGAGTGGGAAGGAGACACTTCTTTCCAACCTTCGTTCGGTTATGTACCGGAGGGTGAACCGGTCGTCTTCAACGGTTCCTCCGGCTATATGGATATCGGCCTGAACCGGAAAAACTTTATCGAGGAATGTCTGCCGCAGATCTTAACTGCGGATGATCCTACCGAGTTCAAGGTCCGTATAGAAAAGATCTAAAGGAGTCTTCCATGAGCAAACCATGTATCGTTTTCCAGTCTGATTTCGGTATCTCCACCGGTCTTCCGGCTTCCATGACAGCGGTCGCCGCGAAGATCGATCCGGAGCTTCGTCTGTATGATCTGTGTCATGAAGTTCGTCAGTTCGATATCCGGATGGGCGGGTCGATCCTCGCTTCTACTCTTCCCTACTGGCCGGACGGAACTGTTTTCGTTTCGGTCGTCGATCCCGGCGTGGGCACCGCCCGCAAGAGCGTCGTCGCGAAAGTCAAAAACGGCAGTTACGTCGTGACGCCGGACAACGGTACTTTAAGCGAACTCTATGACGAGATCGTGGAAGTCCGCGAGATCGATGAGACCGTGAACCGTCTTCCCGGCTCCGACAATCATCATACCTTCCACGGCCGTGATGTCTACGCCTATACCGCTGCGCGTCTGGCCAGCGGACAGATCACCTACGAACAGGTGGGGCCTTCCTATATGAAAGAAGCGCTCGTTCGCTTTGCCGCTCCGGAAGCCTACGTAAAAGACGGCGTTTGCTACGGCGAAGTCACCGGCGCGCATGATCACTTCGGGAATGTCGGTATATCCATCCCCAACGAGATGATCTGGTCCATCGGGATCCACGCCGGTGATCAGTGCGTCGTGACCATCTCCAAAGGCGATGAGATCCTTTATGAAAAGCAAATGCTGTTCCATCATTCCTTCGGCTGGGTGCCTGTCGGCGATCCCATCCTGAACGAATGCTCGAACGACTATGTCGAGCTTTCCCTGAATCAGGACAGCTTCTGCGAGAAGGAAATGCCCGAACTTCTGAAGGCTTATGATCTTTCTGCCTATAAAGTGAAGGTCGCACCGGTCAAATAATCTGTTTTTGAGGCTGTGTCTATGAAATCCATGATGGTTATGCAGACGGATTTCGGCTTCGGAGGCGGCTGCGCGATGCGCGGCACCTGTCTGAAAGTCGATCCGCAGCTGGAAGTTTTTGACGGGAATCATCAGATCCCGAAGTTTAATGTTGCTTCTGCCGCCCGAAATCTCCTGATGATGGTTCCCTTCTGGCCCTCCGGGACTGTTTTCGTATCCGTGGTCGACCCGGGCGTCGGGACGTCGCGCCGTGCATCGGTCGCAAAGCTGAAAAACGGCAGTTACGTTGTAACTCCCGATAACGGCTCTCTCTCCCGCCTGCTTCAGCTTCCCGGCATCGAGGCGATCCGGGTCATCGATGAGACCCGCAATCGTCTGAAAGGCACAGAGAAGACCAGTATCTTCCATGGCCGTGACCTCTTCGCGTATTGCGGCGCGCGGCTCGCCTCCGGTGTGATCAGCTTTGAGGAAGTCGGCGAGGAGTATCCTGTCTCAGAGATCATCCGTCTCAAAGCCGACACCTATCATCAGGAACCCGGTCTGGTCTCCGGTTACTTCTTTGACTGGATGCAGAGCTTCGGCAACATGGAAACCAACATTCCCATCGAAGCCGGAGAAAAAGCGGGCTTCAAGGTAGGTGATACGGTCCATGTCACGGTCACGGATTCTCTGACAGATAAAGTCTGTTTCGACGGACCTGCCGGTTTCTATCCTTCCTTCGGATGGGTACCTCTGGGAGCGCCTGTCGTCTACAATTCCAGCGACGGTGTCCTGGGAGTCGGTCTCAATAAAGAAGATTTCGCGCGCACCTATGGGGTGGGAGTCGGTGAGAACTGGCTGGTCACGATCAGAAAGGAAGGTGTATGATGGGTTATATCCTTCTTCAGACAGATTTCGGCGGGACGAGCGCTGTCATGACCGGCATCTGTAAACTGGTCAGCCGGGATCTCAAAGTCTATGACCTGACGCATCATGTCCCCAAATTCAACGTAAAAAAAGCCGGCGAAAATATCGCCGACGTCATCCCCTTCTGGCCGGAAGGCACGGTTTTCGTATCCGTCTGTGATCCGGGCGTAGGGACACCAAGAAAGGCCTCCGTAGCGAAGACCTCCAATGGATATTATATTGTGACTCCGGACAACGGGACGCTCACGCCGATCAAAGAAAAATACGGCATTGACGCGATTCGTGAGATCGATCAGACGATCAACCGCTATCACGGCAACGAATGGTCAGACAAGTCCGATATTTTCCACGGCCGTGATATCTTTGCCTACTGCGGCGCCCGTCTGGCCGCAGGCGTCATCACTTTCGAAGAAGTCGGCCCGGCTTATCCGGTCGACGAGATCATTCTGGTCTGATCCATCAGATCTGATCAGTCCTCCAGCGAACGGATCAGTTCCTGAAAACTCTCTCTTACAGACTCCGGCGCTTCCAGCCGCACGCCTCGTCCCAGTGATACCAGCCAGCCGAAAAACTGATCGGATACGACGACGTCGACATGGGCTTCGAAATGTCCCTCACCGGACGGATAGATCTCTACTTCCTGACCGAATCTGTCAATAATAATCCCGATAAAGCTGTTTTCACAGCGAAGGATCACACGGCGCTTCTGCCCTCCGAACATTCCGAAATGCTGTTTGGAGTACGCGGAAGCGTCGTAGTCTTTTAACGCTTCTTTCCCTTCCCGCCTTTGATCCAGAATAGACAGCCGGATCATTTTATCCAGCCGGAAATGTTTGATCTTGCCCGCATCGGAATCATAGGCAACGAGATAATAGTATTCATCATCCCAGATCAGATACCAGGGACTGACATGATAAACGAGCCCTTTATGACGGGGCTCCATTTTTTTCTGCAGGTTCCACTGCGTATACTGGAAAGAGATCTGCCTGTCTTTTCCGATCGCCGTGTGCACAAGGTCCACCGTGTAATAGACGCTTTCGTTCATCGTTTTGACCCGGCCGGAAAGCAGGATCTGCCTCCGGAAGTCTTTGGCCTGCGGTTCGCTCATGAGGCCGGTCAGCTTTTTGATCAGCTGCTTCGATTTTCTGGCCGAAATGAATTTTGCCGCCTGTACGGAATCGATGATCAGTTTCACCTCAGCCAGTTCAAATTCACGGCTGCCCAGAAAATAATAGACTTTTCTTCCTTCTTTTCTTGTGATGATATCCAGGCCGAAATGCTTCAGTTCGCGAATATCCTCATACAGCATTTTCCGTTCCGCGCTGATATCGTTTTCCCGTAAGTGTTCGATCAGTTCTTCCATCGTCAGGGCATGATCTTCGTCCGTATGATCGCGAAAGATCTTTGCCAGGTACATCATTTTTAATCGCTGGTTCTCGTTCAATGTCTTCTCCCGCCTTTATTTACGCGCTCTTTAGGATTTTCTTAATTCTCTCTTAAAGTCCAGTATCCTGGACACATTCTATGCTAGAATACAGTCACAGTCAAGAAAGAAAAAGAGATCTGACTGAATTCACCTGACCGACTCCCCGGCAGGTTATCCGAGGTGACAAAATGAGCGCAGTCTGTATTCCTTTCACTCCCATCACAAATAAACCCGCTGTTCATTCCCAGCTTTTCTCGATCTGTTACTGTGATCCGGTCACAAATCTTCCGCAAGAACAGGTAGAGAAAGCTTTCTCCTCCCGTTATGAAGCCTTCTGCTGGGCCTGGGACTTCGCGAACGGCCGTATTTTTACTGTTCGCCCGGCAGCAAAGGTGTCGGCGTGACCGGTACCTGTTCCGCCACAGCCGGCCCGGCTGGCTGCTCCGCTGCCTGCACAGCTGGCTGTTCTACAGACAGCTGTTCCCCTCTTCGCCCCATGATACTGGAAGTATAGGATCTCGCGAAGAGCTGTACCATCTGCATGATCGTCTTCCGGTCTTCCTCCGAGATCGAACGGTAGCTTTTGACAAACGACGGAAGACTGCGGAAAAGTCCGCTTCCCAGTTCCCGAAGCGTTGTAGCGTTGGAAGCGTTCAGCACTTCAAACACGCCGTCCACAAAAACCTGCCGCTGTTCCGGCGAGGAATTCTCCAGAAACTCCTTGACCGCTCCGTCGATCAGGTCACCGGCCTGTCCCAGCTGCGTCCGAAGGAACCGATCCTTCATGACCTGCCAGTTGTAGATATTATGCTGATGGAAAACGCTTTCCAGACTCTGTACCACGACCGGCTCCACGTTGATCTCCAGCAGGCGGCCTACCACCGACTGCTGCGGGATATACAGCCGGATCCTGTCCAGTACCGGATTCTGCACATTTTCCGCGATGATCTCATCCATGAAACCCGGCCCGTCAAAGCTGTCGACTTCCAGGATCCTGATCTTCTGTGCTTCCAGGGCATAGAAAGCCGCGTACATGGCAATGTTCCCGCCCTTGGAATGCCCTCCCATGCGGATCATCTCATGCGGATACTTCTCCGCGATCTCATTCAGATAGGTCCTGGCCGCGATCTGCGCCGGAATATGCGTCTGGAAAGCCATGTTGAAATCTTCTTTCCATCCGACCAGCGTGGCGTCGGTCCCCCGGAAGGACAGAAACATCTCTCTGTTCGGCAGATGGACCGTGATCGCCGAGAATTGTTCCTCGATGATCTCTTCCCTCCGGCAGACGAAGTCAGATACTTCATAATCCCTGTATCTTCGGCTTTCCAGAAGTGCCTCGGCCAGTTTGGGATCTTCCCGGAAATGATATCCTTCTTTCGGCAGTTCCACGATTCGCTTTGTCAGCGAGCCGATCGTATCTCCCGGGACCATCTCGATTCTTTCAAACGGCAGATAGGACAATCTGGCCATTACCAGATTATCCAGTTCATTCCAGGGAAACTGAGCCGAGACGGTCAGATCTCCCCGCCAGTATATATAGTCAATGATATTGGCCATGTCTTTTTATTCCTTTTGCCCTCTTCTTTTCCCCGTTTTTCTTTTTTGCGCCGGCAGAAACGTACCCCGTGTTTCTGCCGGTGCTTTTTTCTGAAAAGAGTATAGCATACCCGTCTTCCCGAATCAACTTGACGACGCTTGGGCAGGGAGCATTTCAAGGGTTTAAAATACAAGAAATCCTCGCAAAATCGGCACAGTCTCCACGCGTGGAAGAAGCTCCTCACATATAGCTGTAAAATGCCTCGCGTGCCCGTAGTAACAGGAATCGATTCCTCCCAAAAAAGGCCCTATCACCACCGGTGCGCGAAATATTACGGGCACAGGTAGTGATAAGGGCTTATATGCGAGGATGATCGTCTGGTTGATACGGGCACGCGTGGAACTCTGGCTCCTGGCGTGAGGAGCTTCTCCCATAAAAAGTAAAATGCTCAAATATGAGAGGAACTCACTTTCGCTAAAATCTCTTTTACTCGTTTATTCGTACATGATCTCGATCGTTAATATCCGGCCGTTCAGAGAAGTGCGGTACAGATATGCTGAGGTGATGCCTTCCATATCGCGGAATACGCCGCCGCTGACGAGAATATCGATCGCTTCCGTACATAGGCCGGCAGAATCAAATTTCAGATAATAGAAGCCACCATTCTGGATATAGAGCGCGTCGGCGACCCGGCTGTAATCATATGAGCCCACATAGTACCCGTTCATCCGGAAATAGTCGTATTCCGTGGCGGTACAGGGCGGATACTGGTCGGGATCCGTGATAATATGCGTATCCAGAAGTTCTTCTGTCGTGATACAGAAATAATCATGTACCAGGCCTTCCGTTCCGTCCGGATAGGGCTGGTCATCCCAGGTCACATCGATATAATAGTCGTCTCCGCCTAAGGTCACGATATTCCAGGTATGACCGATCCCGTCTGGGTATTCATTGATGTCATATCCTTTGACGAGACGACAGGGGATACCGCGTTCTTTCATCAGCCATTCGAACGCACGGGCGTAACCTTCACAGATCGCCATATGCTCCACCAAGACGCCGTAGGCATTACCGTCGATCGTTTCCAGCGTGTTGACGGAATCAAATTGATCTGCCAGATCATAGTCATAGATCGTGGCCTGAACGATATAATCATGGAAGAAGAGCGCGGTTTCGTAGTCCGACAGTTCCAGGGTCTGATCGGCCAGTGACTGACAGACGGAAACGGCGGCTGTGCGCATCGGTCCGACCTCTTCAATAGGAACAACCGTGGAAACCGTAAATTTTACGGTGATGAGCGAATCTGTCGTCGTACTTTCCCACTGGTAAGCTCCGGTGATCCAGAAGAATTCCGGATGATCTTCATGGATCGCGGTATAGGCCTGTTCGATCTCCGGGACTTCGATCTGATAGAACGTCAGGGTAGTCTCCAGCTGGTCCAGCTCGATAACGAACTGGGCATAGGCCCTTTTGCCCGCTTCGCTGAGACGAGAACCGTAATAACCATATTCAGTATCGGGAATGGTATATGCCGGGATATCGGGAAGGACCGCTTCAGTTGTGGATGATTCTTCGCTTGAAACCTCCTCCGAGAAGGAGGAATGGCTTTCTTCCTTTGGCTGAACGGCAGAGCTCTCTTCATGCCTGCTGGCTTCTGAGCCGGATTCGCGAGAAGAATGATAGCCGGAAGACTCGTCTCGTTCTGTGACATTGCCGCTTCGGGGCCAGATGACGATGACAACGACCACAACTAAACAGAGGAGGATCCAGAACCAGGCCCGCTGGAAAATGGTTTTACGTTTTCTGGGCGGTTCCTGGTAGGGTGGTTGTGGCATGGGAGGATAAGCCGGCTGCAGCACAGGCGTTCCGCACACATGACAAAACCGGTTTCCCTCAGGGATCTGAGCACCGCAGTGACGACAGTAGAAAGCCATGTTGTGCCTCCCCTATCACTTTTCCGCCGGATCCGGCAGTTGCCTGGCCAACACGGTCTCCACACGGCGGTCATCTACTTCTTTGACCGTGATCTCATAGTTCTCAAAGGTAAAATGATCGCCTGCCTTCGGGAATTTTTCCAGATACTCTATACAGAACCCGCCGATCGTATCCGATTCATATTCGAAACTCTCCGTTTTGATCCCGGTGAGTTCCAGGAAATCATCCATCATCATATCCCCGTTCACTTCATAAGAGGATTCATTGACCTGGATCACTTCCGGCTCGACTTCATCGGTTTCATCCCAGATGTCACCAACGATCTGTTCCAGTACATCCTCCATGGAAATCAGACCGAGCGTTCCCGAATACTCATCGGTAACGACGGCAAGATGCTGTTTCGCGGATTTCAGTGTATTCAAAACTTTGGGAAGCTTCATGGTTTTATAGACGAAGCAGGGCGGCATCAGCAGAGACCTCAGATCAAACGGCTCTTCGAATGCCTCCGCGTTCGTCATCGCCCGAAGCAGATGATTCAGATGCAAAGTTCCGATCACATTATCGATGCTCCCCTCGTAGACCGGAAAACGCGAATAGGGTGAATCCTCGATCTTACGCATGATTTCCTCAAGGGAATCCTCAATGTCGATCGCATCGATATCCACACGGGCCGTCATGACTTCAAACGCTGAAATATCGCTGAAATCGATCGCGGCCTGAACGATCTCCGTCTGATCGGAGTCCAGTACGCCTTCATCTTCAGCCGTATCGATGATCGAATGCAGCTCTTCCACCGACTCTTCTTCGTCTGTCCCGGAAACCACTTCTTTCATCGGCTTTGTGATTAGGTTCACCAGCCCGACCACCAGAAAGATCAGAGGCTTCAGGACGATCATCAGGACGAGGATGACTCCGGAATACTTCATCGCCGTCGTGTTGGCGGCCTTCTTTGCCGTGATCTTGGGGATCGTCTCACCGAAGATAATGACCAGGATCGTCACGATGATCGTGCCGATAAAAGTCCATCGATCTGTTTTCAGAAGCAGCAGCATAAAAACGGATGTCAGGGCCGAAGCCGCGATATTCACCAGATTATTGCCGATCAGAATAGCGCTGAGCGCGCTGTCAAAACTCTTCAGGATCTTCAGTACGCGGCCGGCACGGCGATTGCCGTCCTCTTCTTCGTTATGCATCCGGACTTCGTTGCAGGAAGTAAAGGCGATCTCCGATCCGGAAAAGAAACCGGAGCAGTAAACACAGGCGATGATGCCGAGAAATACAATGATCAGTCCTTGTATCATGACTTCTCACCTCCCGCAGGCACCTGCTGCGCTTCTTCCGCTGTCGACGCGGCATCCGACACGGACTCATCCTCTTCCATGACTTCGATCAGTACTTTCAGGATACGGTTATGATCCATTGAAAATACCGTCACATGCAGATGATGATAAATGAACATGTCTTTCTCATCCGGTACCGCCTGGAAATTCGAAAGGACCCATTCGCTGATGGGCATATTGTCAAAGTCTTCGTTTTCTTCGGGATCTTCATATTCCATGAACGTGAACAGCGCGTCCACCGTTTCTCCGGCATCCGCTTCATAAGCTGTTTCGGACAGCTTCACGATAGGCTCTTCGATGATATCGTCTTCATCCCAGATCTCGCCGACGATCTCTTCCAGAATATCTTCGACTGTAACGATCCCCATCGTCCCGCCGTAGTTATCCACGATAACTGCCATATTCAGCTTGTTTTTCGACATTTCGGAAAGCAGCTCATCGATGTTGGCGGCGGCCGTCGTGAAATACACCTCGTCCAGCAACGGACGAAGCTCGGGGATCGTACGCGTCTGCAGATACAGTTTCATGAATTTTCTGATCTGCAGAACACCAATGATGTTATCGATACTGTTCTCATAAACAGGGATCCGGCTGTGATTGGTGGTCTTCAGCGCCGACAGGATCTCTTCCGGTTCCTCATCGACATCCAGCGCTTCCAGATCGACCCGGGGAGTCAGGATCGCTTCTACCGTCATATCCGAAAAAGAAAGCGCGGAAGCGATCAGATCACTTTGAGATTCATCAATAGCGCCTTCCTCTTCCATTCCTTCTATAATATCGTACAGTTCCTCTTCTGTCACTGATATCTCCGGCTCGGACTTGGCGTGACGGGCGGCCAGTTCGGCGATCTTCGAAAGAATAAACGAGAACGGGGTAAACAGCTTCATCAGTACGCAAAGAAATCCTGCGGTCTGCAGGATATATTTTTCACTATTCTTTTTTGCGATGCTCTTGGGCAGCATCTCACCGACAAAGAAAACGACGATCGTTGTGACAACAGTACTTACCGATACAGCAGAAAGCCCCCAGGTACGTGTAACAACATGTGTAACCAGGGCCGCTGCGGCTATATGAACGATATTGGTACCAATCAATAATGTGGTAATTGCCTGATCAAAGTGTTCGATCGCGAACAGTGCGTTCTCAGCTCTCGAATCTCCGCGCTCGCTCAGTACTTTGATCCTGGTCTTCGAGACAGAGGATAAGGCTGTTTCAATTAAAGCAAAAACAGCAGCGAGAAAAATTAAAATAACGGTTATGATCCAATACGATCGACTGTCTCCATCCATAAAAGGACTCATCACTTCCTTTCAATATAAATTTGCTTCAAAAAAGCGCGTGACGGGAATCGAACCCGCGTATCCAGCTTGGGAAGCTGGTGTTCTACCATTGAACTACACACGCAGTAAAAGAATGATACCAAATCTTATCTCAAGTGTCAACAGATTTTTTTCATCACATCCAGATGGGTCCTCGGCATCTGATTCATGTCCCATGATGCCACCACCTCTGAATAGCCCATATCCGCGATCTTTTCGAGTGTCTCTTTCAATTCCTCCGCCCTGACTTTGCAGATCGGATCGATCACGTTGGCTTCGATCCCGGGATAAACCGCGCAGGAAGCCTTCTTCAGGAGCGCCAGATCCGTTTCGAAAACATCGCCGTTCGCGGCATCAGCCAGACGGTGCACATAGGGCATCTCGAACGGAATGCCGGCAGGTGCGAAGGTATATTTGTACATCATCGGCTTAATAAAGTCAACCAGACTACTTAACGTAAACGCATCCTGTCCAGCGAAATAACTGGCGGAAGGAGCGAACAGGTCCAGTCCGATGATCTTTCCTCTGGCATGTACTTTTTCAGCAAAAGCCTGGACTGCTTCCGTGATCATTTCCGTTCTCACCCGGAAAAATCCATCCAGGTCCGAATCTTCAAAGATATACCGTCCCTCCCGGTAAACCGCCGGGATAGGCTGGTGATTCTGTTCCGTTCCAAGGAGGATCCTGCGGACCTTCCCGATATCGATCCCCTTCTCCTCATAGATCCTCATACACCGAGGACAGAAGCATCCGATCCCGCTGATGCCCGAAATCAGACTGTTGTAGCGGACTCGGTCCAGGAAAACACCGTCAAAGGGGATCTTGTCCAGAAACGCGAGCGCGAAATCCTCACTGATCTTCCGGTTGATCGGTGACGAAGGACATCGGAACAGAAAGTTCTCCTGCTCGTTCAGATGATACGGCCTGGCTGGTTCGAGACGCACGTCGAACATTGGCTCATACTCCAGCTCTTTTCCGTATGCAAATTTGCATGCTTCTTCGATTTCTGAGAAGACTGCCGTCTTGAAAACGAACGGCACGTTCCATTCTCGCAGCTTCTCAGAAAGGATCCCGTAAACATCCAGTGAGACGCCCCACCCGGCCAGCACGCCGGCCAGCTGATCCGTCTTCCGGAATTCTTCCATGATCCGGATCATGTTTTTCAGCTGATCATCCGCCCGGGAACAGTCCTGATAGACATTTCCCGTATGAATCTGAAACCAATATTTCATGTTTTTCTCCTGACAGGTTTTATTGAGTTATCTGAAGTATACCGAATGGTCTCTTGATAATCAACCCTTCTGAAAATGTTTTAAGTTAATCTTAGTTTTCCGGTGTATATAGTGTATAATAAGATAAAACTATACCGGAGGAACATCAATGAGACTTCTTTTGGCGGAAGATGAAAAAATGCTGTCTGAGGCATTGGTCGAGATGCTGACCCATAACAATTACTCGGTGGACGCGGTCTACAACGGCCAGGACGCGATCGATTATCTCCTTGGCGCGGAGTATGACGCCGCTGTTCTGGATATCATGATGCCCCTGAAGGACGGAATCCAGGTCGTAAAGGAACTTCGGCAGGCCGGAAAGAATACACCTGTCCTGATGCTGACAGCCAAAAGCCAGATCGAAGATCGGGTCGAGGGACTCGATTCCGGCGCGGATGATTATCTGACCAAGCCATTCGCTATCAAAGAGCTTCTCGCCAGGATCCGGGCGATCACCCGCCGTCAGCCGGAGCTGACGAATCCGAATGTCACCTTCCGGGATCTTTCTCTCAGCCGTGCCGATTTTCTTCTCTCCGGGCCAAACGGAGAAGTTCGCTTGGCAAACAAAGAGTATCAGATGATCGAGATGCTTATGACCAATTCCCGTCAGGTCATTTCCACAGAAAGATTTATGGAAAAAGTCTGGGGATATGAAAGTGAAGCCACCATCAACGTCGTCTGGGTGAATATCTCTTCACTGCGCAAAAAGATCGCGGAATTAGGTGCGCATGTACAGATCAAGGCGGCGCGCGGCGTTGGCTATATCCTGGAGGCGACTGATGATTAAAACACTAAGACGCCGTGTCGTAGTCTATACGCTACTGTCTGTCGCGCTGGTCCTGTTTCTGATCATGAGTGTCATCAACATCGTGAATTTTCTTCAGGTCGACCGTTCATCCGATAACATCCTTCAATATCTTGCGGAAAACGGCGGCAAATTTCCGCGGATGCAGGATTTTGATAAAAAAGATGAGCAGAAAGATGAACAGAAGAATGAGCGAGGAGGCCGCGGCAGACGGATGGATATGACGGCGGAAACTCCTTATGAGACAAGATATTTTACGGTGACACTGAACAAAGACGGCACAGTCAAAGAAATCAATACCGGTAAGATCGCCGCTGTTTCCAGCAGTGATGCCATACAGATGGTCAGCAAGGTAAATAACTCCGGCAAAGAAACCGGATATGACGGCAATTACAAGTTTCTCCGTCAGATATCAGATGAGGAGCAATTGTTCATCTTCATCGACTGTACCAGGGATCTGACGAGTGTCTGGAGCCTTGTCAAGATCAGTCTGCTGGTAACAGTCTTAGCCCTGATCGCCATCAGTATTCTGGTGATCCTGCTCTCCCCGCGGATGATCAAGCCGGTCGCGGAAAGCTATGCCAAACAAAAGGAATTTATCACGAATGCCGGGCATGAGCTGAAGACCCCAATGGCCGTGATCGGATCCTGTACCGAGGTCATTGAGATGCAGTCCGGCGAGACCAAGTGGACTGCCGGTATCCGGGAACAGGTCAAAAAGCTGACCGGCCTGACAAGCCGTCTGGTCGCGCTGGCAAAGATGGATGAAGGAACGGATAGTCTGGTCATGACCAATCTTAACTTAAGTGAACTCGCGGAAGAAACGCTGGAAGGTTTCCGTCTTACAGCTGAACAGCAGGAAAGGCCACTTGAAACGAAGATCGACCCTGAAATCATGATCCATGGCAATCCGGACAGTCTGAGCGAACTGATTTCTATCCTGGCGGACAACGCCTTCAAATACGGCGACCCGCAAAAACCGATCGTCTTTTCCCTGACAAAGCAGGGAAAGAAAACCACTCTTATCCAGGAAAACAGCGCTGAAGGACTGACAGCCGGCAGCTACGACAAACTTTTCGACCGCTTCTATCGCGGGGATACATCTCACAGCAACGATATTCCCGGCAGTGGTATCGGTCTTTCCATGGCCCAGGCGATCGTCACAGCGCACGGCGGAAGTATTTCCGCGGAAAGTCCGGACGGAAAGATCCTGCGCTTTACGGTCAAACTTTAAGATCCATCAAACCAAGCCATATCGATCACTGGCGGTCGATATGGCTTCTTTTTTTCATTTTTAAGTTATTTTTATGTAAAACTTTAGTTTCGCTTTAGGTTGCTCCTGTATGATAGACATCAGAAAGGAGATGAAAGACATGCAGGAAATTACCCATGTGTTCAACCGACATGAGATCAAATATATATTAGATGAAGCACAGTACCAGGAAGTGATGGACGGCATCGGGGATCATATGATCCCCGATCCACATGGCAGAAGCACCGTCTGCAACATCTACTATGATACACCGGACGACCGGCTGGTCAGAAGATCGCTGGAAGGTCCTGTATATAAAGAAAAGATCCGGCTGAGAAGTTACGGAACCGCGAAAGAAGATTCCATCGTTTTTCTGGAACTGAAGAAAAAGTATCATGGAATCGTTTACAAAAGAAGGATCGAACTTCCGGAGCATTCCGCGAATGAATATATGCAAGGTTCCATGCCTCTTTCGAAACTTCTGGAAAGCATGACCGAAGGATCCAGTCCTCAGATCGCGAGAGAGATCGACTCTTTCAAAACCTTCTATGGAAGCCTTCAGCCGTCTGTGTACCTGAGTTATGATCGTTCGGCTTTCTACTCACAGGAAGATGAGAGCCTGAGGATCACCTTCGATCAAAACATCCGGTACCGGAAAGATCGGCTGAAGCTAACTGAAGATCAGGACGGTGAACGTCTTATCGACTCCCAGAGTCATCTTCTGGAGATCAAAACCGCTTCCGCCCTTCCGGTCTGGCTGACTAACGTGCTTTCAAAGGCAAAGGTCAGACCTTCCGGCTTCTCCAAATACGGAAGAGTGTATCAGACTCTTCTTTCATCAAGAATCAACTCCGCCCGGCAGGTACAGCAGGAAACGATCCGTTTGTCCGCCTGCAATGCTCTTCCAGTCCCGGGCATCTCATCCTAAATAGAAAGGGAATCATCATGACAACCACTACTTTTACTAACATTTTTTCTACTATATTCACCAGCGGTTCTCTCACCCTCAGCGGTTTTCTCATCAGCCTCGCGGTAGCGCTCGTTCTTGGCGCTCTGATCGCAATGGTCTACTCGTTCCACACAGCCCATACAAAGGGGTTTCTGGGAACCGTGGCACTGCTTCCCGCGATCGTGGCTGTCATCATTATGATGGTGAACGGCAGCATCGGAGCTTCGGTCGCGGTAGCCGGCACCTTCTCGCTCGTACGCTTCCGTTCCGCACCGGGAACTGCCCGTGAGATCGGCGCGGTCTTCCTGGTCATGGCGATCGGCCTGGCCTGCGGTATGGGTTATATCGCTTTCGCAGCCGTTTTCGCTCTTATTCTGGCACTCGTGATCGTCTGCTACGATCGGTTCGGTTTTCTCGAAAAACGAGGCAGCGACCTGGAGAAAGAGCTGCGCATCACCGTCCCCGAAGATCTCAGCTACGAAGATATGTTTGAAGACCTTCTTCAGAAATACACGTCCGAACACAAACTGACCAGCGTCAAAACTGCCAATCTTGGCAGTCTGAACAAACTGCATTATCATGTGACCATGAAACAGCAGGGCATGGAAAAAGCCCTGATCGATGAACTTCGCTGCCGGAACGGCAACCTTGAAATCAGTCTGGCTCTTGCGGCAGAGTCCAGTGACCTGTAAATCAATCAGACAATAGAAACGGAGAAAACGAAATGAAACAGTATATTAAGCAAATATGTACTCTGTCTGCGGCTCTGATCCTTGTTTTTTCTTTGGTAGCCTGCCAGATGAAAGCATCAAACGAAGATACCTCTTCCACCGTTATTGAGACTTACTCCTCTCAGACTTCCACAGCAGGTTCGACTGCGAAATCAGAAAGCTCCTCATCAAAAAACGAGAACTCTCAGACAGAGAGTACTGCACAAAAATCAGAAAGTTCTACCTCACAGAGTGAAAGCTCCTCTTCCGGGGATGAAGCCTCCGACTCTTCCGTGATCGTTCCGGAAGGATTCACCGAAAGAGATTTTGATCTGGGTTACTCCGATTATGTCACCGTCGTATTAAATGGCACTTCCGCCAGCGCGGACGGCAGCGGGGTTGTCACAGGAGATGGTGTGATCACGATTACGGAAGACGGCACCTATCTTCTCACCGGCACTTATGAAGGCCAGATCCTGATCGATGTTTCCGATGAAGACGGTAAGGTCCAGCTGGTACTGGACAGCGCAGTCATCACCTGTGAAGACAGTGCAGGCATCTATGTAAAAAGCGCGGATAAGGTCTTTATCACGACCACCGCAGGTTCCGTCAATGAAGTCTCAACGACCGTTTCTTTTGTCCAGAGCGACGACAACACCGTCGATGGCGCGATCTTCTCAAAAGGCAACCTGGTCCTGAACGGTGAAGGTACGCTGAAAGTCTACTCCGCGGAAGGTCATGGCATCGTTTCGAAGGACGATCTGAAGATCACCAGTGGTACATATGTGATCGATGCAGCGGAAAAAGGCATGGAGAGCAATGACATGATCGGTATCGCGGGCGGGATCATCACCATCGATTCCGGCGACGACGGAATGAATACAGATGGTTATATCGTCATCGAAAACGGTACGATCGAGATCGACTCCGGTGATGACGCGATCCATGCGGATACCATACTGACCATCAATGGCGGCAGCATGTCACTGGATGCCCATGAAGGCCTGGAGGCGACGGTCATCAACATCAATGATGGTATGATCGTGATCAATGCCAGTGACGACGGCATCAATGCCGCCCAGAAGGTGGATGACTATACGCCTATGATCGAAATCAACGGCGGTGAGATCACTGTCAACATGGCCGCCGGCGATACTGACGGTCTGGACAGTAACGGCTATATCTTCATCAATGGCGGTACCGTTTCCGTCAACGCGCAGTTCCCCTTTGACTATGATCTCGGCGCGGAACTGAACGGTGGTACCGTCTATGTGAACGGTGAGCAGGTGACCCAGCTGTCGAATCAGTTCGGCGGCATGGGCGGCGGTCCCGGTCAGGGAGGCTTCCCCGGCGGCGGCCAGGGAGGCCAGGGCGGAGGCCACGGCAGATAAAAGGCAGCTATTCAGCAAAACACCCTTCGTATCTATATTCGTACGAAGGGTGTTTTTTCGTCATATTGATAAGGATATATACAGCTTCCCTGCTCCTCGTCCCGCGAATAATGCTCTGAAATCAGGATCATGCCTGATCCTTTCGAATCCGGACTGTCAGAGAACCGGTTCGTGGAAACATTACGGGGGATCCACCATCGGAGCGGCGGAAGATTCACGCCTGCTACATACAGACCGGTCGAACCGTGGGGAAAGAAAAAGCCCCGGATACCGGTCTTCGGATCCTTCTCGCCAAGATTCGCCAGCGGCAGCTGCCATCCGGACTCTGACAGGCCTTTGAGCGGGCCATAAAAAGGTCGTGCGACAGCGTCGATAGCGAAAAGAGAATAATTGGGAAAAGCCGGTTTATGGCCGGGATAGACTGCTGCCCAGAAGACCTTTCGTACGGGATCGAATTCAAGATTCTGGATACCCCACTCCGTGTTGCCCGTATAGATAAAATATTTGCGGATCATCTCCGGACCGCTGTGGTGAAGGTTGGCCTGAGAAAGCGGACGGGCTGAGGCTATCACGGAAGGCAGATCGTATTCCAGGATAATCTGATGGTCGTTGTCATCCCGCTTCGGATCGTCATAGATCCCGTAAGCGACAAATAAACTCCGGTAAGGCCCTACCGCGGTCCCGTCGATCCCGCTGCAGCCGTAGCGATGCGGAGCAGTATTGCCATTTCGATCGATGCCTGAACCGATATAATCTTCGACCACCTCAGAAAGATAGGCGGCTCGCATGACACCGTCTTGTTCCGCATGCATACCTGGCCGGTCGATCTTATCCACATCAAAAACCGCCAGATAAAAGGCGTTTTCATACGCGAGATGAGCGGTCGTACCGGCGCCGGGCTTCAGATCCGCGCCGATCGCGCGAAGTACCCCTTCGCCTATAATATCATGTTTGTATTCAAGGGAGCCGAAGACATAGCCGGTTTCCGGATCAAAGTCGATACATCCCATATGGCCCAGAAGACCATCCACCGAACCGATGATCTCGCCGTCGGAGAGCCTGGCCTTGACCAGTTTCGTGGTAAAGGAATAATAAATAAACCCTTTGATTTCATCCACAGCGATGCCCTGGATATGGCATTTCCCCCAAAGACCCGTGTCTATCATGCAGCTCTCCTGTCTACCTGATCGTTTCAAGTTTGGCTTTGACCGAGATCTTCCGCGGCGTCGGAAGATCATCGAAGCGGATGATATAGGCATTCTTCTCAGAATTGATCTCTTCGACGGTACCGGTCCCGAAGATCGTGTGAGAGATACGGGTCCCCGGTCTTAGCAGCGTACTGTCTTCTTCTGCCGAGAACCACTGACTGCTTTGGCGGATATAGGCCCTGGTCTCTTCGATCAGTCCTTCCCGGAGAGGTGCTGTATAGGAAAGGAACTCGTCGTCGATATCCAGGATGAACCGGGAAGGATACCGCGGCGCTCCATCAAAATTCCTTCCTTCCGCCTCGGAAAGAAACAGTCCTTCCCTTGCACGGGTGATGGCAACGAACGCCAGCCGCCGTTCCTCTTCCATGCCTTCTTTCGTACGGGTCTTCCGGGACGGGAAGATGCCTTCATTCATTCCGCAGAGGAAAACATACGGGAATTCAAGCCCTTTGGCCGTATGGACGGTCATCAGTTTGACCTTGTCACCTGTCTCGGCGGTATCCGAATTCGTGAACAGCGCCACATGGGACAGATATACTTCCAGCGTGGTCTCCTCCCCGCAGGAAGTCTCATATTCATAGATCGACTGTTTGAGCTCAGCCAGATTATCCAGCCTGTCCTGCGCGCCTTCGGTACGCAGCATCTTTTCATAACCGCTCTTATCCAGGATCTCGGAAAGTACCTCCGATACCGCTCTGCCTTCATAGTTCGCGGCAAAGTTTTCGATCAGCCGGATGAAGGAAGCCGCGCCGGTCCCTTTGAACAGCGGGTCTTCCACAAGTTCTTTCAATGCATGGAAAAGAGACAGATCATGCTTTTCCGCATACTCCTGCAGCGCTTTGATCCGCCGGATCCCGATATTTCGTTTCGGTACGTTTGCGATCCGAAGGAAAGAAAGATCATCCTGATAAGCGATCATCCGAAGATAGGAAAGAGCATCCTTGATCTCCATACGGCCGAAGAACTGCACGCCGCTGTAGATCGTGTAGGGGATCTCCGCCTTCAGCAAAGCTTCCTCCACCGCGCGGGTCACATAATGAGCCCGGTACAGGACAGTCATCTGCCGGTAGGGGATGCCCTGTCCATAGAGTTTCTGAATGCTTTCCGCGATCCATTCAGCTTCCTTGTCTGAATTCTCCGCGTGGTGACAGGTGACTTTGGAAAGATCGAATCCCGCTGCTTTTCCCAAGTCCATCCCTGGCTTTTCATATTTCCGCATGGCGAGCAGATCTTTCTTCATGCGCTGGGTATTCTTGTCGATCAGCGAGTTCGCGGCATTCAGGATCGCCGGCAGTGAACGATAGTTTTCCATCATCATGATCGTCTTCGTACCGGGAAACTGCATATCAAACTCCAGCAGGTACCGGACGGAGGCTCCGCGCCAGGTATAGATCGTCTGATCCGGATCTCCCACCACGAACAGATTCTTATGATACCCGCACAGCACCTCCATCAGTCTGTACTGCGGTTTGTCGATATCCTGGAACTCATCGATCATGATATATTCCAGCCGCTCCTGCCATTTGCGCCGGATCTCCGGATGCTCTTCGAAAATATACAGTGACAGGAAGATCAGGTCGTTATAATCCAGTCCGAAGCATTTCTTCTCCTGATACAGGTAGCCGTAGAAAATAATATCATCTGTTTCCTGAGCCTGCAGGTATTTCTCCTGCAGTTTCTCCAGGCTCATATGGATCATATCCAGATAATAATCCGGCTTCTCCACGCCTTTTTTCATCTCGATCATGTCGCGCGCGGAAGCAAAGGTCCTGTCACGAAGTGTCAGACCCCTTTCTTCATAGATGATCTTCAGCATAGAGTCGATATCCGAATTGTCCAGTACCAGAAAGCTCTTCGGATAAGAAACCGCGTAGGATTCCTCCTGCAGGACCGATACACAGAATCCGTGAAATGTGTTGATATAGCCGGTATCGTTATCCCCGGTCAGGTTGTGGATCCTCTGGCGCATCTCGTTCGCGGACTTATTGGTAAAGGTCACACATAAAATGTTGCCGGGAAGGATCCCTACCTCATTTACCAGATAGGCAAAACGATGGGTCAGCGCCCGGGTCTTTCCGGATCCTGCTCCGGCGATGACACGCACGAAACCTTCCGTCGTGGTGACCGCGTCGATCTGCGCCTGATTCAGGTCTTTCAGCAAGTTCATCCGAGTGGAACCTCAACTACTTCCGCCATCTTGGAAAGGCAGATCTCGATCTCCTCAGAGATCTCGTCCACCATCCTGGCGGTGATCTCATCATATTTATCTGTCTGAAGGCTCTCATAGAATTCACGTTTGATGTCCCCGGAGAGCGTCTTCATTCTGGCTCTGAAGGCTCCCTTTGGCACTAAACGCCGCAAAGCCTTGGGAAGTTTCAGCTTCAAAAAGGCGCTTTCCATCTTGGACTTTCCGAGAGCCAGTACCAGCAGGGAAGCCGCGATCCCGGCCAGGATCCCCTGCGGGCCGCTGGAGATCAGTGCCAGGCCGGATCCTCCGCAAAGAAGTCCCACCAGGACAGAAATGATCGAGTCGATCAGCCAGGTCAGTTCTTCCACCGCGAAGATCTCTTTTGAATCCAGCTGGATCTCGATCTCCTCAGCGGAGAGGAATGTCGAGAGCGACAGCGCTTTATACGGCACATGATGCCGGACGCAGATGGGAACGGTATACTCTTCCAGTTCTCTGGCTACCGGCTTGATCCATGCCGCGATCGGTTTTTTCATCAGTTCAGCCGCCCTGTCGCTTCGAAGGAAGGAAGGGATCTCTTTCATCAGAGCTTCGTCCGTATCGACCAGACGCGGGATCTCGCCACGGCGCCACCGGTCAAAGATCGGCTCCGCCACTTCCTCAAGGATAGGATCCACCAGTACGTTCACCACATCCAGATACAGATCCCGGATATTCTCCCGGACGATCGACTCGACCGTATCAGACTCTCTCAGCTGATCCAGTTCTTCCCTAAAAAGCCGCATTTCTTCATCGATCCGTCCACTGTAGGCCAAGCCTTTCGCCACGGAAAACTCAGGTTCCGCGCTCGAGATCAGCACAGCATCCGGAAAGACTTCCTGACACCATTCATGGATCACTTCCATCCGGGAGACTCCGCCGGTCAGGAAGATGAATTCCGGCATCTGTCCGGAGATCGCGTTTTTGATGTTTTTCAGGCTTGTAATAAACACATCCTTGAAAGAATGATTGTCTAACGCTTTCAGTTTCTGCTCTGTCAGATCCCTGGCGATCTTTTTATCGATCGAAAGATTCAGCTTGCGGGTCTTCCCATAGCGGATCAGTATAGTCTCACTGCAGTCATTCTCCCGGAAATACGCTTCGTCAGAAAAATAGCGTTCTTTGAGCCGGCGGGCTTTAAATTCACAGTATGTCCTCCATGGCTCGCTCTTTTCAAAAACTTCCCGGATCTCCTGAGGCTTTTTGCTGTTTTCGATCGCTTTTTCCAGCAGCAGTTCATCCATCAGACCGCCGCCCAGCGCGACCTCGCCGCTGGTCTCGAACTGTTTTTCTTTGCCGCCGACGATATACGCGAAATCTGTTGTCGACGAACCGATATCCACTACCAGCACCGGCTTGGACAGGATATCATATCCCACTTGCAGGTGTCTGGACTGGCAGGCGCTGACCATTGCCGCGCGTGACTCGGATACGATCCTCGTCGGCGGAAAGGAAGCCTTTTCGAAGATCGCGCGATACCGTTCTCTGGCGTTCTTGTCCCAGCCGGCCGGACACCCCACATAAAAGCAGGTGTCTGTTCCCTGGATGAGATCCGCGTTCTGATAGAGCTGCCCAAGGACGGCTCCCGCGAACGCTCTGACATCCGCGCTGACCGAAGGATCCTTCAGAAAACGGCTCTTGAAGCGAAGCTTTCTTGCCACCGCGTCCGCGCTGTAACAGGCCTGCTCGCCTACCAGGATCTGTCCGTCCTGTTCCCGGCTGTAAGCCGTGATAAAACTTTCCGTATCCGCTACACGCAGCATCTCCGGCGACGCGCCCGCATCCTTCTCTAACCGGGCGATCGCACTTTCCGCGTCGCCCAGGTCAAAACCGTAAAATCTTTCCATTGTCTTTTCCTTTATCTCTTCCCGGCAAGGCCTTTTTTCAGTACCTTATCCCCGGACACTATCGCAGGCCGAAGTGTGATGATCTCCTGTCTGTTTCCCGAAAGCGACGCTTCGTACGGATCTTCCGGTCCGGTCTGGATCATATCGAACATCTGCTTTTTATCTTCCTGATACCCGACCGTTTCGATCCCACGCTGATGCAGGTAATATTTGACTTTCGCGGTCTCCGAAAGCGCGTAATCACCGTCTTCGCTGACAGATGCTTCCAGAAGACCCGCGAAGAGTTCGATCGTTCCCCGATCCATCGCTTCCGCTTCTTTTTTCTTCTTTTCCTTCTGGTCAAAATAGTCCTGATCTTTCGCTTCCGAAAGTGTCTGCTCGATGACCGTCACGATGGTCCGAAGTTCCCTGTAAAGTGCTTCCGGATCGAGATATGTCTCCACTCTCAGTTCACTTTCGGCGGTATTCGAAGGTTTTTTCAGCGTCAGACCGCCCAGGAAAAGGAACAGCGCGCCAAGCAGCAGCACCAGCATGTTCGCGAAAGAGAATTTCATACCTTTCTGAAACAGCGGCATCACATACGAAGCCACCGCCAGGATCACGCCCAGACAGATCAGAATGACGGCATAGATTCGAAACATACGGGCATCCTTGACCTTCCCGCTCTTATCTTCTTTGACTTTTCTCTCCCAGACTTCGGATTCACCCAGACAATCGGTCAGTCCCAGCGAAGCCTTCGCTGTCTCGAAAAGCCCCTGTGCCATCCTTTTAGGCAGTTCACTCGTTTCTTCTTCCAGATATCGGTACATCAGAAGATCCAGTTCTTTGTTCAGGATCTTCTGAACCTTTTCGTTGTTTTTCACACCTGTCAGTGATTTCAGGATCTTCTCCCGGTCCTGATCCAGGTTTTTTACAAGTTCCATCAGGGATACCTCCCTTTTCTTATTCTTATCTACTGAATATACCTGCTTTTGGTATCGCTGTCAACTTTCTTCTTTTACCGCAATTTTTGCAATCACCGAAACAAGTGTCACTATAGCTTTTCATCCGACCATGTTTTATAATAGAAATACAAACTGAAAGAATGTTTTGCAAGGAGGATTTTTCATGCAGGATATGATGAATAAACTCTACGGGATCGGTATCATTCCAGTCGTCGTTCTGGACCGCGTGGAGGACGCGATCCCGCTGGCTGAAGCGCTGATCAAAGGCGGCCTTCCCTGTGCCGAAGTAACTTTCCGTACCGCGGCGGCGGAAGAAGCCATCCGCCGGATCTCGGAAGCTTTCCCTGAGATGCTCGTCGGCGCCGGGACCGTACTCACCACCGAACAGGCAGACCGAGCCATCGCGGCGGGAGCGAAATTTATCGTCAGCCCCGGTTTTAATCCGAAAGTCACCAAATATGTGCTGGAGAAGGTGTTCCGATGACGCCCGGAGTCTGCACGCCGTCCGAGATCGAGGGAGCCATGGAACTGGGCCTTGATGTCGTGAAATTCTTCCCCGCGGAACCTGCCGGCGGTCTTCCTATGATCAAAGCACTGGCCGGTCCCTATGTAGGACTGAAATTCATGCCTACCGGCGGCATCAACGCGAAGAATGTCCGTGATTACCTGGCATATAACAAGATCATCGCCTGCGGCGGCAGCTGGATGGTCAAAGGCGACCTCATCAGAGAAGGCAAATTCGATGAGATCGAACGTATGGTCCGTGAAGCGGCCGGGATCGTGAAAGAGATCCGCGGCTGATCCGTCAGAAACAGAAACAAGGAGAATAACCATGGCAAAAGTAGTTACTTTCGGTGAGCTGATGATCCGTCTTCAGCCCTACAATTATGAACGTTTCATCCAGGCCAGCAACCTGGAATTCACGTTTGGCGGCGGAGAAGCCAACGTCGCGGTATCTCTGGCGAACTATGGACTGGACGCGGTCTATGTGACAAAGCTTCCCGCTCACGCCATTGGTCAGTGCGCTGTCAATTCCCTGCGTCGGTATGGGGTGGATACCTCCAAGATCGTCCGCGGCGGCGACCGTGTAGGTATTTATTTCAATGAAAAAGGCGCTTCTCAGCGCGCCAGCGTCTGTATCTATGACCGTGCCCATTCCGCGATCGCGGAAGCTTCCCCGTCCGATTTCGACTGGGATTCGATCTTTGAAGGTGTGGACTGGTTCCACTTCACGGGTATCACACCGGCCCTTGGCCCGAACGTGGTAGAGATCTGCAAGGATGCCTGCAAAGCGGCCAAAGCACGTGGGATCAAGATCAGCTGTGACCTTAATTACCGCGGCAAACTCTGGACCAGAGCACAGGCCCGGGAAGCCATGACCGAGCTTTGCCAGTATGTAGATGTCTGCATCTCCAACGAGGAAGACGCCAAGGATGTTTTCGGCATCGAGGCGGAAGCCACCGACATCACCGGCGGCAAACTGAACAAGGAAGGATATAAATCCGTTGCCCGTCAGCTGGCGGAGAAATTCAACTTTGAAAAGGTCGCGATCACGCTTCGTGAAAGTATTTCCGCGTCCGACAATGACTGGAGCGGCATGCTCTATGACGCGGCTTCCGGTGAATACTGCTTCTCCAAACTCTATCATCTGCGCATCATCGACCGGATCGGCGGCGGTGACAGCTTCGGCGGCGGCCTGATTTATTCTCTGCTTGCCGGTAAGACGACCCAGCAGGCAGTCGAATTCGCGGTAGCTGCTTCCGCGCTCAAGCATTCCATCGAAGGCGACTACAACTTCGTCTCCGTAGCGGAAGTCGAAAAACTGGCAGGCGGAGACGGATCCGGACGCGTTCAGCGCTGATCTTCTCGAAAACTTCACTAAATATTCACAAATTCCGCCGCAAAAGGCTTTACTTTTGCGGCGGTCTGTTTTATAATTTTTCTATTATAAATCATGTTCGCAAGGCCAAGTGCCGTGCCGTATCTCTTCGGATCGTACAGGCTTTGCAGGAAAGGATGGTATTACCTATGGCATTTTGTCCTCAATGTGGTGCTAATGTAGCTGACGGTGTACCGAACTGCCCGCAGTGTGGTGCTCCGATGGGTGTTGCTCCCGCTTTTGATCCCAATCAGGGTCAGCAGAATCAGCAGTTCCAGCAGTATCAGCAGCAGCCCTACCAGCAGTATCAGCAGCAGCCCTACGCGGCTCCGGTCCCCTATCCGGCAGTCGATCCGAAGGATCATACCGCTGAGTTCGATCAGAAAGACATTTCTGATAACAAAGTCTATGCAATGGCTCCGTATCTGCTTGGCGCGATCGGAATCATCATCGCTCTCCTCGGTGCTCAGAAATCCGAGTTTGCTACCTTCCATGTCCGCCAGGCTCTGAAGATCACGATGGTTCAGGTCCTCCTGATCTTCTGCTGCATCATCCCGATTCTTGGCTGGATCTTCGCCGGTGTCTGCAACATCATCATCTTTGTTCTTGAGATCATCATGTTCTTCCGTGTCTGCAAGGGCAAAGCGATCGAAGTTCCGATCATCAGCAACTTTGGCTTCCTGAAATAATCTGACCCAGATTTTTGCCGGAATCAACATTAAGCTAAAAAGCTCGCCGTTTCATGCGGCGAGCTTTTTCTTTTTCTCTTCAGTGTATCTGCTTACGCTTCCTGTTCCTGCTGTTTCTTCTTCGCGATCTCTTCACAGATCCGGTCGTATTCCTTCTCGTCCAGCTTGTATTTCTTCTGGTACATGAAGTAAGAGACCAGCATCAGGATACAGGGAAGGACCGTCATGGCCAGCAGGAGGCCTCGGCTCTGTCCGGGGGTAACGTCGGACAGGATCTGCGCGATCTGGCTGATCTTCTGAGAATCCGTGATCGTACCGGCTGCCGCCTGGTTCTCCAGTTCGGAGATCTGGTTGGAGTAGCTGGTGACACGGAAGATCAGGTAGGTGACCGTGGTGATGACGACCGTCAGCGCGGAAGCCAGCTTCGTCAGGAACGGACGAAGAGAACCGATGATCGCTTCGTCACGGGCGCCGAACTTGTATTCGCTGTATTCGACCGTATTCATAATGGAGATCATCATGATGAGGTAGAAACCGTACTGACCGAAGTTCGCCAGCATATAGCCGATGGTCACGATATAGAACTTCAGCATGTTGCCCTGCGGCATCACCAGGCCGGGAAGCAGCATCAGCACATAGCCGACCGAAGCGATGGCCGCCAGTACGCTCATCAGTTTCTTTCTCGGCAGCTTGCGGGAGATCGCCGGATAAAAGATCATCAAAAGCGCCGTCACAGACATACCGACCATGGTGAAGAGCGAGTAAAGACCGCCCTCATAACCGAATTCAAAGTAGATATAGGTGGAACCGATCCCGCCCAGTACGATACCGTTTCCGATCTGCTGGATCAGGAAGCAGATCGCGATCACGACCAGCTGATCATTGCCGGCGATCGTCTTTACGACCTTTTTCAGACTGACCTTCTCATTCTTTTTCGTATCATAGTTCCTGTTCTCTTTTACGCCGAAGATCGTGAAGAACAGGAAAAGCGGACCGAGGATACAGATGACCAGCGCAATGCGTCCGTAAGCGATCGTCGCGGAGGATCCGATGGCCATGGATCCGGTGGTCAGCATGGGGATCAGAACAGAAGCCAGCGTACCGCCGATACCGGCAAACAGTGTCGCGCGGGAAGTGAACTGGTTCCTGGCGTCCGCGTCGGAGGAAAGCGCCGGTACCATGCCCCAGTAAGAGATATCATGCATGGTATAGGTGATACTGTACGCGAAATAGAAGAAACCGAACAGCCAGATGAAATTCCATCCCTGAAGTTTCGTATTGAAAACGATATAGATGACAGCCGAGGTAGAAAGAATACCGATCAACAGCCAGGGTTTGAACTTGCCCCAGCGGGAACGGGTGCTCTCGATAATATTGCCCATGATCGGGTCGTTCAGCGCGTCAAACACACGGGCAGCGACCATGATCGCCGTAATGGCGCCAAGCTGTGCCGCTGTCAGCTGACGGGTGAAGATGATGAACAGCATCAGGTAATTCGTGACCAGGTTGTACATCATGTCCCGGCCGACCGTACCGATAGGGAACAGGATAAGGTTTTTCTTTCTCTGCTTCAGATCTTCCATGAGATCAGTCCTCCTTGGGAATATTATAAGGTTGGAACCACTTGCCGTTCGTAAAATCCGGGATCATGACCGGCGCGCCGCCCTGCAGGATCGACTGCTCCGCGAGGACTCCGATACTCATCCAGGCTGCCATATCATATACATCGATCGGTGGATCTGTCCTGTCACGGACACTGTCGAAGAAGGCCCGGTCGACCAGATAATCCATGCCGCCGTGACCGCCTCGCACACCTTCATTCAGGAAAGTCTTCCAGACGGGATGTTCATACTCTTCCCTATAGTCGTCCGCGTTGCCCCAGTGCTTTCTCCAGCGGAAGGTCTCCGACTCTTCATACAGACCGTCCAGCCAGATGGAATGATTGTCTTCCTCATACATGCCTTTGGTTCCCTGGATCACCAGGCCGCGGCTGTAAAATCTCGGGAGAGTCGTGTCCAGTGTCAGCGTAATGGTCTCTCCGTGCGCGCAGGTGATGATGGTCGTCGTCACATCGCCCTGCACGAACCGGTACTCTGCCTGGTCTCCGTCTTTTCCCTGATTTTTCCGGTTGTACTCATTCAGTCCTCTTGCGCAGGAACTCTGGGATACCAGCTTCACCATGCGGTTGCCGTGTCCGATCCCCAGCATCTGCGCGATGGGTCCGAGCTCATGCGTCGGATAGTTTTCGGTATTGCGGTGCCGGTAATTCGCGTTACGGTAATGCCGGTTCTCCCGTCCGTGACTGATCTCATCACGAAGATCATGCCGGTATCCGCCTTCGCAGTGGACCAGTTCACCGAATATGCCCTGAGAAACCATATTCATGATCATCATTTCCGTACGGTCGTAGCAGCAGTTCTCAAGCAGCATGCAGGGAACTTTCGTCTCTTCGTATGTATGCACCAGATCCCAGAGCTGCTCGATACTGTAAGCCGCGCCGACTTCCACGCCCGGACGGATCCCGGCCTTCATGGCTTCGATCGCGATCGGGATATGGCTCTCCCAGGAGTTGGTGATCATAACACAGTCAAGACCGTCAAGCGCCAGGATCTCCCGGTAGTCGGTCGTCTGAAGAGGCCGGATACCGGTCTTCTGCTCGACAGCATCCGCTGCCTTCACCGCGCGATCTTCAAAAAGATCGCAGACGCCGATCACCTTCACGTCCTCCATCATTTCGAGAACGCCCCGTAAAAGTCCGTAACCCCGGCCGCCGACGCCGATAAACGCTGTTGTGATCGTTTTCATCTCATGTGCCTCTCTACGGCTCATGGGGCTGGATATGATGGGAGGTCAGTTCATCGATCCGCATCTTCGGAGCCACATAGTGGATGCCGTTGTCGATCGCCCGGATCACACCGGGGTTGTAATAGCTGGGATAGGTCTCATGTCCGGGATGGAAATAGAAGATCTTTCCGAGTCCGCGATGATACACACTCATACCGCGGAAGATCTCTCCTCCCTTCCACCAGGTCACGCCGATCAGTTCATCCGGTGTCGGCACGGTAAAAGGTTCCGCGTACGTCTCTTCCGCCGTAAGCTCGAGCGGATTCGGGACGCCCTGGGCGATCGGATGTGTCTGATCGAGGATCCAGATCCGCCCGTGATCATTCCGTTCATACCATTCCACGCCGCAGCGGGTCCCCATCAGTTTACGGAAGACCTTCGACTCATGACCGGAGTGAAGCACGACCAGACCCATGCCTTTGTTGACTTCATCACAGATCAGCGTGACGACATCGTCATCGACCATGTGATGCCGCATGTGTCCCCACCAGACGAGGACGTCGGTCTCGGCCAGTTTTTCCTGTGTGATCACTTCCTTATGATCTTCGAGTGTCGCGAAGGAAAACTCCAGCGAATCGTCGATCTTCCGGATCTCTTCCGCGATCGCCATATGCATACCGCGCGGATACATGTCCTTGGCCGGTCCGTCGTGCTGTTCGTGTACGAACTCGTTGTAGATAAGAACCTTCATCTCGTGTCTCCTTATATTCTTTATATGGATCTTGTGAGCCAGAGAATATTCGCGTCTTCTCTGGGGTGTTGATAGTATCCCGGACGGATCCCCGCCGAGGTAAATCCGATTTTTTCGTAAAGCCTTACAGCCGGCAGATTGGATACCCTGACTTCCAGTGTCCAGTACAGGATCCCCAGAGCGTCGCCGCAGCTGAGCATGGCTTCCATCAGTGACTGTCCGATCCCTTTCCGCTGCCGGTCTTTCCGGACAGCGATGTTCATGATATGACCTTCATCCATGACCTGCCAGAACCCGGCATAGCCGATGACTTCCCCCTGTTCATCGCAGGCGGTAAAATAATGTGCCTGATCGCCTGCCAGTTCCTGCTCCATGGACTGCCTGCTCCAGGGCGAACTGAAGCTTTCTTCCTCGATCCGCATGATCTGATCCAGATCATCTTCGACCATCTGTCTGATGATGATCATTTTCCCGGCTCCCCGGCCGTATCCCGGCCTTCTTCCGCCGCCTTTTCCCGGCGGAGCCGTTCTTCCCTTTCTCGCTCAGCCTGCGGTTTACGGAGATATTCGATCCGCATTTCCCAGCCGTGAATGAACGGCATGGGCTCACCGGCGTCGACGGCCTCTCGGATCTTTCTTTCGGCAAGACGGCAGGTCGTTCCTGCCCGAAGGCCCCGGATCTCTTCCGGCGCCAGCACAAACAGTTCTCCCAGTATATCGCTGAACACATCCTGATAAAGCGCTGACGCGTCTCCCAGGAACAGGCAGGGACGCCCCAGTTCTTTCAGTTTTCCCGCCAGTACATCGGGCGGCAAGGCCTGTGGAGCGATGACCTGTTTCAGATCCATATCATATGCCGCGGTATAGACCTGATGTCTTCTGGCGTCCATGGTCCCCACCAGAAGCGGGGCCTTTCCGATCCAGCTCGTCTTCTCCTGTACGAAAGAAATGGCGCCGAAGGTCAGTACTTCCAGCGTGGGGAGCGGCAGGACCATGATCCCTCCGGTCATGTTTCCTTCTTCATCCATCCTAGCGCCGCTAAGGGCCAGGCCTTTTGCCGTAGCGGCTCCGATCCTCAGGCCCGTAAACGATCCGGGCCCGTTTGTCAGTGTAATGAGTTCGATCTCCTCCATCCGGACCTTTGCCTTCTGAAGGACCCGGTCGATCATCGGCATCAGTGTCTCGGAATGCGTCAGCGCTCCGTCGGTAAACTCTTCCGCCAGTATTTTTCCGTTCTCATATACCGCAGCGCCGGCTACTTTCGCGGCGGCTTCAATTCCTAGAATCTTCACTTATCTTCCTCTGTGATCTCCTGATAGGTCCCGATCATGATCCTTCGATAATCCACTCCCTTTGAGAGGTCTTTTCCGATTCGGATCCAGCGGGCGTCTTCCGGCATGGCTTCCGGCATGAGGTCAGCCCATTCCACCAGGATCACGCCATCTTTTCCAAGGTATTCTTCCCATCCGATCGCATATAGTTCATCTTCATCCTCCAGCCGGTACAGATCAAAATGATAGAAGGGAAGCTTTCCGTCATGATATTCCCGCACGATCACAAAAGTAGGGCTCTGGATCCTTTGTCCGATCTTCAGACCTTCCGCCATGCCTCTGGCCAGTACCGTTTTCCCGGTCCCGAGATCGCCGAGCAGGCAGAAAAGATCACCGCTCTTTGCCTCTTCAGCAAGCTTTTTGCCAAGCAGAAAGGTCTCCTGCTCGCTGAATGATTCTATTATGTTCATCCTACGTTCTCCAGTGACACAAAAATCACTGCCCGGACATATCGAGGGGCAGTGATCTGTTTTTATCGATCCGTTTTCATCCGGATCAGGCTTCTGTCCAGCAAAACTTTGGTCGGATAAGTCCGGTAGACTTCCCGGACCGTTTTTTCATAGGCAGAAGGATCGAAGTCTTTTGCCATATCATCCAGCAAAAGACTTCTGAATTTTCTGGAAAAGTCGGGGCTCATCCGGACCAGCCGGTGAGCTGTCAGCGTGTTCGTGGAAAGATCCACCAAAAACGCGTCCAGACTGTATCCTTTATGTCCTTCCCGAAGTTCCGGAAGTTCCTTGCTCCGCTCAGAAAGCTGCGTGCTGTAAGGTGCGTCCGCCCATCCCATCTGTCCGAATTTCGTCAGCAGGAATAAAAGGCCGCGCTCTTCCGTCACCGCCATCTGAAAGGTGCCGGTCTTAAACTCACGGATCTCTTCTTCCGTTGGTTTATCAAAGCGATAAGTCAGGATCATGGTATAGGGTTCGACAGAAAAGACAGCCCCTTCACTCATGGCCCTCGGTAAGGGAAACTCTTTTCCCACTTCAAACTGCAGCATGATGATCAGATCTCCGATCTTTCGATCTTGCCCAGCTTCTGGAGCGCGCGGTTTTTGATGGCGGCACGCGCGTGTTCCTTAACGATCAGTTCCGCGTGACGGCCGAAGAACCATTCCGTACAATACTGCGAAAGCAGAGAAATGACATAGCGCATCTCTGAATCCATCCGGCGGAAATGAACGACCAGATAGTATGTCCCCTTACCTTCGTCCACATAGAGCGCGTTGATCAGTTTCAGGTTTTCGGGGATATGGGAGGATACACTGCACAGATCGTCCAGATGATCGAAAAGATAGATAACGCCGTCCTCCGTACCGGGAAGTTCATCGAAGAAGCCCTTCTCTTCCCTGCCGGGACCCTCCTGCGGGCCTTTGGAAGGATCCGCAAACGCGGGGCTCCACATATCCAGGCCTCTTGGATCCTGGCCGGGCCCCCTGTCCCTGGGTCCTCCGAAATTCGCGCCGAAAAGCGCTCCGAGCTCGGCTGCGCCGGAGACCCGGGTGACCGTGATGGTCAGTTCCCGATCCGAAAGAGGGATCGCTTCGATCATCAGCGGTTTTTGCGAAAAGTCCATTCCGAACTGCTCATAGGCGGTCCGCATCATATCTTCGAAGAGTGCCTTGGTCTTGTCGGAACCGTAGCTCAGCTCGGATATATGGAGATTTCGCGAAATCAAATCAGACTCGCTTAAGGTAAAGCGAATCTGGTCCTGGTTGATTTTTTCAGCCTTCATCTGACATTACTCCGTTCATGTCCTGAAGCTGATGCTTCAGGAATCTTTATTCCTCAGTCACAAACTGGCTCTCGTCCGGAGCCATTTCTTCTGCTTTCGCGGCAAGGAAATCATTGATCTCTTCCAGGATCTCATCGGGATTCATTCCGTGCACGAAGCAGGCTTCTTCCAGAGACTCGCCCTGAGACGCGGGGCAGAAAATACATCCCATTCCATTCTGGATCAGGATAGCGGCAATATCACGATCTGCCTTTAAAATATCGGCGATGATCATATCTTTAGAAACTTGAGTTACCATTTTTCGAGTCCTCCTATCTTCAAAATCCAATACAAGTATTCCTCATTATACACCAAACCGGCCCGTTTGACAACAGAAAAAGACCCGGAGATTTCTCCGGGTCTTCGATTTACTATTTACCGATTAGCCCTGTGCCGGAGCACCGACCGGGCAGGCAGCTGCGCAAGCACCGCACTCGATGCAGGCATCCGCATCGATCTCGTATTTCGCATCGCCTTCAGAAATAGCGCCGACGGGGCACTCTGCTGCGCAGGCTCCACATTTGATGCAATCATCAGAAATCACATATGCCATAATTGATACCTCCCTTTGTTTATCAAGCGACGGACCATCGCTCGGGTTCATCATACTACAAATATAACGATCATGCAAGGACTTTTTTACCGGAGCAGATTGCTGAACCGGGTATACTCTCCGTCGTAGCGAAGTTTTTCCGTTCCCACCGGGCCGTTTCTCTGCTTGGCCACGATGATCTCCGCTACATTCTTGTCCTCTGTCGTATCCGGATGATAATACTCATCCCTGTAAATGAAAATGACAACATCCGCGTCCTGCTCGATCGCGCCGGATTCACGCAGATCACTCATCATGGGACGGTGATCGGCTCGCTGCTCCAGGCTTCGGCCAAGCTGTGAAAGCGCGATGATCGGAACCTCCAGCTCTCTCGCGAGCATCTTTAGGCCACGGCTGATCTCCGAGATCTCCTGCTGACGGTTTTCATTGTTTCGGTTCGCGCTGCTCATCAGCTGCAGATAATCGATCATGATCAGGTCCAGTCCGTGTTCGATCTTCAGCTTCCTGGCTTTGGATCGGATCTCCGGCATTGTGATGCCGCCGGTATCATCGATGAAGATCTTTGCCTGCGAAAGCGGTCCGAGCGCTTCGACCAGGTTTTCCCAGTCCCGATCTTCCAGCTCACCGGTCCGGAATTTGTTGAGTTCCACACCGGATTGTACCGAAAGGAAACGGTTGACCACCTGCACGGCAGACATTTCCAGCGAGAAGACCGCGCAGGTCTTGCCGGAGCGAACAGCCGCGTTCTGAACGATGTTCAGGCCGAACGCTGACTTACCCATGGAAGGTCTCGCGCCTACCACGACCAGATCCGAGGGATGCAGACCGGTCAGCTTGGCATCCAGATCCGCGAATCCTGTAGGGATGCCGGAGATCTGGCCGCCGTTTTTCGCTGTCTGCTCGATCTGATCAAAGGATTCCAGAAGGACATCCTTCACCTGCTTGAAGTCCGAAGATCCCTGTTTCTGCAGGATCAGGTAGACTTCCTTCTCCACATCTTCGGAAAGCGCGTCGATCGGGGCTTCGGTAGAAAAGCTCTTCTGCAGGATCCGGTTCGCCATACTGATAAACCGGCGGTACAGCGCCCGATCCTTGACGATCTTCACATAGCCTGACGCATAAACCGAGTTGGGAACAGCCGCGGCGACCTGGCTGAGATACTTCAGCCCTCCCGCGCTTTCCAGTGTCCCTCGGTTCTCCAATCGGGATTTGACTGTCACCAGATCCACCGACATCTTCTGTCGGTAAAGATCCAGGATCGCTTCAAAAATCTCTTTGTGTCTTGGGTTGTAGAACTCTTCGGGCAGCAGTTTCTCACACGCAGTTTCCAGGGCATCCGGATCGATCAGACAGGCGCCGATGATCGACTGCTCCGCTTCTTCCGAATGCGGAGGAATCCGGGGAACCAGCGTTTCGTCAGGCATCAGCTACCACCGACATACGGATCTCCGCGACAGCAGAGGCAAGCAGCTTGACCTGTACGGTATATTCACCGACCGTTTTGATATCCTCGGGGATCACGATCTTTTTCTTGTCGACATCCAGATCGAACTGGGCTTTCAGGGCTTCCGCCACGTCCGCTGTGGTGACGGCACCGAACAGTTTTCCGTTCTCACCGGCTTTTTCGCTCAGGGTAAAGGTCTTTTTGGACAGTTCTTTGGCCAGCGCCTGAGCTTCGACTTCAGCCTTTGCCTGACGGATCTCCTGAGACTTTTTCTGTGTCTCCCACTGTGCGAGTACCTGCTTGGTGGCAGCGACAGCCAGCTTCTTGGGGATCAGGTAGTTCTTGGCATATCCGTCAGCTACATTGACGATCTCACCCGCTTTACCGAGTTTGGCAACGGTTTGGTTCAATAAGACTTTCATGGTAAACCTCCTTAGGTGTTCTTGGAGTCTTTCTGACTCTATTTTATCAAAGCGCCCTTTCTCTGGCAAGGATTAATTACGAGTTTTTCTCCGATTCTGTCGGCGCCTTCTTCTTAAAGAGCTTTCCGAACACTAACGGATAAACGCCCATCAGAAGGAACATGACCACCGCGTACCGAAGACTTCGGACGATATAAGCGGCCAGTGTAGCGGAGTCCAGAAATTCCTTCGAAAAAGGCAGCTTCAGCGCCGTGTTCAGTCCGAAATACAGGGCGCCGCCCACCGCGACACGAAGGATCGAGATCCAGACATTTCTGGTGGACTCGAATTTCACATATTTCTCCTCAAAATGATAAGCCAGGAAGAAACCGCCCATCATACCCACGCCGGTATAGTAGTCCGTCGTCTTGCAGTAAAAGTATCCTACCAGCGAGATCAGGAAAATGATCAGATGCAGCAGCCATTTCTTCTTCACTTTTTTCTGCAGGTGACCCATTCCCAGAACGATGACCAGACCTCCGGCCCATCCCGCGAGCACATCCGTCGCATAGTGGACGCCGAGAGCGACTCTGGAAACACCTACCAGAAGGGGCATCACGATGGCGATCACCATCAGGGCCTTCTGCCATCCCTTATTCCGGCCGTCTTCCGGCTGCCAGGCGGGAAGCGATCCGTAGACGATCGCCGAGTTCAGACTGTGCCCGCTCGGGAATGAGTAGCCCTGTGCCGCGATATCATAAATATCTGCCGACGCATCGACCGGTTTCAGACATTTGATCTCGGGATGATCGAAGTAAGGACGGCGCCTGAGCGCGATATTCTTCAGGAGGGGATTCAGCACGATGCCGATAATGACATTGACTCCGATAAACTTTCCGTATTCCTTATCCAGACACCAGTAGATGTAGCCGAGGATCACGATCATGATCATCTCTTCGCCGAACATCGTTATGGCAGAACAAACGGTGGTACCAAAGCTTCCCAGGAGGCTCTGGATAAAGATCTGCAGCGCGACTTCCCAGTCGTAAAAGAAAGAAACACTTTCTATCATGGTTTATAACCCCGTTACCGTATGAATTGCCTGGAGTACCTTCTCCTTGGCCTCCTCCAGCGAAAGGCCCTTAAGCTGCGCGCCGGCCATGGAAAGATGTCCGCCGCCGCCCAGTTCTTCCATGATCAGCTGGACGTTGATCTCTCCCAGTGACCGGGCGGAAATATTGATCTGCTGATGATCCATCTCGGTAATGACAAAGGAAGCCAGAATGCCGTGGATATCCAGCAGTTCGTCTGCTGCCTGCGCAGCGACGGTCGAAGCGTTGGGCAGCTGGGAAGACCAGGTCGCGATCGCGATATCATCCTTATAGACTTCCGCTCCGGCCACGACCATGGCCTTGGCTTTATAGTCACCCATATCATTCTTGAACATTTTACGGACACGGACAGCATCCGCGCCTTTCCGGCGAAGGTATGCCGCCGCCTCAAACGTACGCACGCCTGTCTTGACGGTAAAGTTCTTCGTATCCAGCGCGATGCCGGCAAAAAGTCCGTCCGCTTCCAGGGAGCTGATAGGCGGATTCTCCATCATATACTGCAGAAGCTCGGTCACCATCTCACTGGCGGAGGAGGCAAAGGGTTCCACATAGGAGATCGCGGCGCCGGTGACCGCGTCTGCCGCGGCTCTGTGATGGTCGATGACCGCCAGAGATCCGACATGGTCAAGGATCTCTCCGTACTGCACGATCACCCGGCGGTTGACGTCGGTGAGGATCAGCAGCGTATTCGGCCCGCAATAGCGGAGGGCTTCTTCCTTGTCGATCAAAAGGCCCTGATACAGTTTATTCTCACTGACCTGTTTGTACAGATAATCGACAGCCGCGTGCTTCTCCACGCTCATGATGATATTGACCGGTTTCTTCATCTCATAGACTGCGCGGTACAGACCAAGGGCTGAACCGAAAGAGTCCAGATCGGGATTGGTGTGACCCATGATCAGCACCCGGTCGGAAGCCTCGATCAGTTCCTTCAGCGCGTAGGCTGTCAGTCTGGCGCGCACACGGGTCGTGTTTTCGACGCTCGTGGACATGCCGCCGAAGAACTTCTGAGAATCTTTTGTTTTCACCACGGCCTGGTCACCGCCGCGGCCCAGCGCCAGATCCACGCCCATGCGGGCATACCGTCTGGCCGTTTCGATCTCTTTATCGACACCTACGCCGATGGAAAGTGTCGTCTGGTAACGCTCGCTTCCGAGTCGTTTGACCTCTTCCAGGATCGCGAAATGATTGCCATACAGGGTCTCCAGTGACCGTCTGGGGAAGATGATCTGGAAACGATCCCTCTCCAGACGGGTCATGATACCATTCAGCGTGGTGGAAAGATCCGAAAGGCTTCTGTAGATATTGGCTTCCAGCAGCGGCCGCAGGTTCTCATCCATGGATCCGACGATCTGGTCGTAGTTGTCCACATAGATCAGCGAAACGACGCTCTGCTGTTCGAGGTTCTCCCTTTCCAGCACGAGTTCTCTCGTGATATCCTGCAGCGAGAGACTGTATACTTCGGTAAAGCTGCCTTCGACCGGATTGTCTGTCTTATCCCTGAGCCTGACCTGTGTCATGACAGCCTTGAAATCTATATCCGCGAGGTGGATCTGCTTCGTGATGGGATCCCAGTCCGGCTTGTCCGTTCCCCAGACGATCCCCAGCTCTTCCAGCTGTTTGCCTTTGCACTCCTGGTACTTCATCAGCCGCCGGAACGATTCATTGTACCAGACGACTCTCAGCGTGGAGGATAAAAGGACAAAGGGATATTCCCACTGACTCATGTACTGCTGGTATTCGGTGCCCAGGTCGACTGCCTGGTCCAGTACCCGCTGACGGAACCGAAGATCATTGTCCCGGACCAGGTAAAACGTAATGCCAAAAGCAGCCAGCGCCAGAACGACTACGACAACGATCATCATCCAGTCTTTCAGGAAAATGGCCGCGAGCACAGCCAGCACCAGCAGAACATCCAGTATGATCATCCATACCGGGAACGAGCGATTCCCTGTTTTTTCTTTCTTACTCATCGCCTCGCTTCTCCTTCCTGATGGGGATTGATTTCCTTTCCGTCTCTGAGGATCCTTTTCACTTTTTTCTCGATCTTTTCCCTGGGACTCATCACTTCGCGTCCGCAGCCGCGGCACCTAAGCTTGATATCCGCCCCGACCCTCAGAACATCCCAGTCCCTGCTCCCGCAGGGATGTTCTTTCTTTAGTCTCAGTCCGTCTCCGATCCGGATATCCATCTTTATTCTCCGGCGCAGACTTTGACGAAGTGTTCGAAAAGTCCACGCATCTTCGGATCGGTGATCATCCGTTCCGGATGCCACTGTACACCGACAAAATACTTAAGTTCCGGTTTTTCGATCCCTTCGATCAGACCGTCCTCGGACCAGGCCGTGATCTCGAAGGGATAGCTGTCCAGACCTTTTCTGATCGCCTGATGATGGAACGAATTGACCCAGGCCTCCTCGCCCACCAGCTCACGCAGCTTAGTTCCTTCTTTCGTCGTGACCCTGTGTGTGGGGTACCAGTTCACGGCCCTCTGGAAATGCTGACGGTCGGTCGCTTCACTTCCGACATCCTGAATAAGTTCCGTACCCAGTGCGGCTGCCATGGACTGGATGCCGCGGCAGATACCTAAGGCCGGGATATCGCGCTTTACGCAGATCCTCGTCAGGTTGATCTCGAAGGCGTCACGGAACGGGAAGAATCCACCGCATTCCCGCGACGGCTGTTTGCCGTAATATTTCGGATCGACGTCCGCTCCTCCGGTGAACATAACGCCGTCACAGCAGGCGAGGATCTCCTCTTCCACCGAATACATCTTCAGAAACTCATCCATGTCGCCGCCCCAGTTCTCGGGCGTGCGGACGGTGGGCATCAGCAGCAACGGAACGCCGCCGGCCTTCCGGATCGCTTCGATGTAGGAATTATAGATCAGATGTGTACCGCCGGCGCGCTCCGGATCGAAGTCGGCCGTGATTCCAATGACCGGACGTTTACTCATGACAGGATCTCCTTTTTGATTCCTTTATGAAGGATATTGTCGTAATCCAGATATTCGTAGATCTCCTCGTCAAAGACCGGCGAGAATCGTTTCAGTTCTTCCAGAGACAGATCTTCGATCGCTTTTTTCCGGTCTTCACACTCGATGACGATCCGCCCGACGATCCCGTGGGCGTCACGGAACGGGATCCCGCGGCTCACCAGATAGTCCGCCACTTCTGTCGCGTTCAGAAAGCCCCTCTTCACGCTTTCTTTCATCGTTTCATCGTTCACCTTCAGGGTAAGGATGACTTCCTTCATGACCGAAAGGCAGGCTTTGACCGTGTCCAGTGCGTCGAAGAAACCTTCCTTGTCTTCCTGCATATCTTTATCATAGGCCATGGGCAGGCCTTTCATCACGCTCAGCATACCCATTAACGACCCATAGACCCGGCCGGTCTTTCCGCGGATCAGTTCACAGGCGTCCGGGTTTTTCTTCTGCGGCATGATCGAGGATCCCGTCGCGTACGCGTCGTCTATCGTGACGAACCTGAATTCCTGACTGCTCCAGAGGATCAGTTCCTCGGAAAGTCTGGACAGATGCATCATGATCAGTGAGAAATCGGATAGCAGTTCGATCAGATAATCGCGGTCGCTCACGCCGTCGAGGAAGTTATCCGCCGGTTTGTCAAATCCCAGCGCTTCCGCGGTCATCTTCCGGTCCAGTTCATGTGTCGTACCGGCCAGCGCTCCGCATCCCAGAGGGCTGACATTCATGAGTTTTCTGGTATTCTCCAGCCGAGTGATGTCTCGTAAAAACATCTGGCGGTAAGCGTCCAGATAGTAGCGGAAGGTCACGACCTGGGCCCGCTGCAGATGGGTGTAGCCTGGCATTAAAACAGGATTCTCCTCACCCTTTTTCTCCAGGGCGTCTGCCATGTCCTGAAGCAGATCGATCACTTCGCCCGCGCTTTTCCGGGCAAAGAGTCGCATGTCTACGGCCACCTGATCGTTCCGGCTCCGGCCGGTGTGCAGTTTCTTGCCCACGTCCCCGATCCGTTTCGTCAGTTCCGCTTCCATGAACGTGTGGATATCTTCCGCGTCCTGCGCTTCTCCGCTTAAGGTCAGTCTGCCTTCCCGAATATCCTCTGCCATCTCAGCGAGGGTCTGATAGATCAATACCGCTTCTTCCTTTGGAATAATGCCCTGTTGTCCCAGCATGGTCACATGGGCCATGCTGCCCTGGATATCTTCTTCCCAGAGCCGCAGATCAAAGGGGAAGGAGGAATTGAAGTCCTCCATCAGCCTGTTCTCCGCTTCGCGAAATCTTCCGCCCCAAAGCTTCATATATCAGTGTTCCTTTCTTTTTAGCTCTCCCACGATGATCTCCGGCCGGATCGCGATCCTTGGTCCTCCCAGCCCCTGGGAAACGACCATCGTCGTCCGGCCTTTCCGGTAGGCTCCGTGTGTATATGCCGGCAGCAGTCCCTGATCCGGCGCCAGCAGGCGTCTTTCTCCCGGCAGTTTCATCAGTCCGCCGTGGGCATGGCCGGAGAAGACCAGATCCATCCCCAGTTCGCTGTAGAGCTCGAACAGCTCCGGCCGGTGGGACAGAACGATCTGAAACGGTCGCTCCTTAGGCAGCTCCTGCATGACCTTCCGGTATTCTTCCCGGATCCTGGGCCCGATCCCGCTCTCCCGCAGGCTTCCGTAGAAGGAATTCTCATAGGAGGGGTACAGTCCGGTCAGCGTGATCGTCTCGCCCGAACCTTCACGACCCAGCGAAATGTTCTCATCCTGCAGTATCCGTACGCCCAGATCCGTAAAGTCACGGATCAGTTCGTCCTTATGATCCGCACGTCCTTCATGATTGCCTAAAATGGTATAGAGCGGCGCGATCCCGCTGATCTCGCTGACCAGTTCCCGCAGGATAGCCGCGTCGTGTCCGCTGTAGTCAGTCCGGATCCAGTCGCCGACACCCAGGATGATCTCCGGCCGGCAGCTTCGGACCGCACGGATCAGCCGCGCATTCTTCGTTCCGAACAGGCGGGCATGCACGTCGGCCAGCACCACGAACCGAAAACCGTCAAACGCGGCCGGGATACGGTCGCTTTCAAAACGATAGTTCCGGAATGTGATCCGGTCGGCTCCGGGGAGTTTTTCCAGGGTCCTCTCTCCGATATCCAGGACCGCGCGCAGTATTTTAATTCTTAATGATGTTTCTTTCATGGATCCCTGTCCTTATAAATAGAGACAATACAACATTTTCATTATAATTCGCAGGCCCGCGTTTGTCAAATCCTTGACATTTCGAAAAACATATGATAGGATTAGGCCGATTCAGGGGGATGTCCGGTTTCGACGGGGGCTGTAGACATCTCGGGAGCCATCCGCAGGCTGGACTGCGTCATCAACCGGACCTAAATATAAACGCTAACAACGAAAACAACGCTCTTGCGTTCGCAGCCTGATGGCTGTCATCCGGCCTGAGGTTCCTACACCTCGGGTGCAGGGTGTCATATTAACGTAGGGAACTTTCCGTCCTAAGCTTTGCGGGCGGATCAGATCCATGAAGCTACCCGGTCTTTTATCCTGTCGTTGGGAGATCAGGCCGGGGAAAGGAAAACAGCGACTATGATGGTAGCTGGCCTGGGATCGAAGGGCTTTCGGACAGGAGTTCGATTCTCCTCATCTCCATAAAACTTTATGATGTGCCGCCGGACACATGATACGAAAAAACCTCCATGTTTTTCGCATGGAGGTTTTGCTTTTGATGGATTCGATTGTCAGATCGATCACTCGATAACGGCTTTGTCTTTCCATCCGCCTCGTTTGTAAACGATGAATGTGATGATCGCGCCGATGAACCAGGAGATCAGCATGGAAAGGAACAGGCCTCTGTAGTCGCCCTGCGGAAGTTCCGGAGTCTTGGAAAGATAAACCAGACCGTACGCCAGCGGTACACGTACCACGACTGTCGTGATCAGCGAGACCCACATGGGCGTCATCGTATCACCCGCGCCTCGAAGGACGCCGGACAGACACTGGGTGACCGCCATGATCACATAGCCGGCCGCCAGCAAGGCCATCATCCTCCGGCTGATATCGATCAGTTCTTCTGTCGTGGTAAACAGACCCATGATATTATGTCCGAACAGCACGACCAAGCCGGTGATCACGGCTGAAGTAATCAGTGCGATCAATGTTCCCTGTTTGGCGCCTTGGCTGACCCGTTCGATCTTCTTGGCGCCAACATTCTGACCGGTAAAGGTCATCAACGCCATACCGAAGGACATGTTGGGCATCATGACGAATCCGTCCACACGCATGATGATAACGTTCGAAGCGATGATCACCTCGCCGAAGCTGTTGGTGAGCGACTGGACAACGATCATGGCGCTGGAGAAGATTGCCTGGGTAATGCCGGAAGGCAGTCCCAACCGGATCGTAGTAACGGAATACTGTTTCTCCAGCTTGAGATACGATGTTTTCAGGTCAAACACGGATCTCATCCGCAGCAGTTTGATGAAGCAGAGGACCGCGGAAACGATCTGCGCGATGATGGTCGCGATGGCAACGCCCATGACGCCCAGTCCGAAAACCGCCACGAATACCAGGTCGAGCACGATATTCAGTCCGCAGGCGATCAGCAGATAAACCAGAGCGGAAACGCTGTCACCCATACCACGAAGGATACCGGTAAACATGTAGTAATAGGAGGTACCGGCGATACCCAGGACCAGGACCATCAGGTAGTTGTAGCACCAGTCGATGATGCTTTCCGGCGTGGACAGAAGTTTCAGGAGCGGACGGATCGTGACCGCGCCGACGGCCATAATGATCAGTGAGACGATGGCTGTTAAGGTAATACAGTTGCCGATGCTCTTGGAAAGGCCTTCACGGTCTTTCGCGCCGAAATACTGCGCGACCATAACGGAAGCGCCGGCGGAAACACCCATGAACAGACATAAAAGGAGCATATAAATAGGAGAGGCGCTGCCGACAGCGGCCAGCGCGTTGTCACCGACGTAACGTCCGACGACGATACTGTCGACCGTACTGTAAAGCTGCTGCGCGATATTGCCGAGCAGCATCGGGACAGTGAAAAGCGTGATCTTTTTCCACGGAGTTCCTTCCGTCATATCTGACGGGGCCAGCAGTTGTTTGATATTCATACATGTACCCTCTCTTGTGAAGACTCTGTGTTCCTGTTTATTATACTATGAAATCCGATTCCACGCAACATATTTATTTACTAATTGATAATAAACATATTAACTATTTCTGGTCATATTGCTCAAGAAAGCTGATCGCTTTTCCGTCTTTTCGAAAGCCCGGAAATGTTTCCAGATGGACATTGTGCAGACTTCCAAACAGGCTTTGTTCGATGTCCGGATTGGTCTTTTTCAGTTCTTTGATCAGCAGTTTGATCTCCTGGCGTTTGGAATCCCCGATCCCGTCTTCGCTATCACCGATCTGTTCGGTAAACCGGCAGGCACACTGCAGGAACTGAAGCTGGTTGTAATCTTTCCAGCGCAGGATGCTCTCTTCTTTCACCTTATACAGCGGCCGGATCAGTTCCATTCCTTCAAAGTTCTGTGAATGAAGTTTGGGCATCATGCCCTGCAGCTGAGAGGCATAGAACATGCCCAGAAGCGTCGTTTCGATCACATCGTTCAGATGATGTCCCAGCGCGATCTTATTACATCCGCGCTTCTTCGCTTCGGCATACAGCGCGCCGCGCCGCATCCTGGCACAGAGATAACAGGGCGACTCGTCCGTATGAAAGGCAATGTCAAAGATCTGCGAAGTAAAGACTTCGACAGGAAGGTCGAGCCTTGCCGCGTTCTCTTCGATCAGCCGGCGATTCCTCTCCGCGTAGCCGGGATCCATGACCAGATAACAGACATCAAAGGGAAAGTCGCTGTGCTTCTGCAGCATCTGCATCAGCTTCGCGAGGCACATGCTGTCTTTACCGCCGGAAATACATACGGCGATCTTATCCCCTTCCCGGATCAGGTCATATTCCCGGATCGCTGTCAGGAAGGGACTCCAGATCTCTTTCCTGAACCGCTTGGTCAGGCTCTGTTCGATCTTCTGTGCCTCTGTCAGTACTCTTGCCATTTTGTTTCCTTTCTCAGTCACTGATCATCTTTCGAAGTTCATCCAAGCTGATCGTGTAATAACCTTCCTCATCCGGATCCATCCGGAACATCGGCCACAGGATCCCGTTTCCATCCAGTTCCATCATTCCGAACCAGTAGTCAGAAGCGAACGGACGGGCAACCAGCAGCCGTGTGTTCAAAGCTGTATTCAGGAAGAACACGTATGTTTTTCCTTCCTCGATCGCCTGTTCTGTAGTCCCGTATACCAGATCCTTTCCGGTCTTTACCGCCGGCAAGATACCTCCGGGTACATGGATGATCTCTTTTCCGATCTCTCCGCGAAGCGTATCCTGTATCTCGATCGTCAGTTCGTTCCGGTTCGCCATGGGAACGCTGTAGTATTCCAGCATCTGCATATATGTGCCCGTATCCATATCCGTCAATGTCTTCCGCTGATCCGGTCTCATGATATCCTGGCTCGTGACTTTCGCGACCACGATCGCGTTGGACCATTCCAGGATCTCCTCCCAGAAAGGCATCGGCACATAGCTGGGCGGATACTCGGTCGGAAGAATATATTGGTTGTCTTCACCTTCTTTTAACGTCACCCCGGTATCCCAGATGAGCCGCATCAACCAGACGAGAAAGTCTCTTCTCGGGGCTTCCAGCATACTGGGATGAGGTATAACTGTACCTATATCTCCCGGGACCAGCCGATATGCCTGATCATCCAGATACAGATAATAACCGCTTTCTTCCTCATCCGCCAGTTCCACAGAACTGAAAGTCAGTACCTGCTCTTTTGCCGGATCAGAAGATCGAAGAACGATCGCCAGAGGATCCCTGGTAAAGCTGTCCGCTCTCGGATCCCTGACCAGTGAACCAAAAAGATACTGGATCAGGACGGGGAAATAGGTGGTCTCATCCGCTTTTGTCATGCGCAGAGATACTTCCTGATCATCTTCCCGGTAGGTCATCACAACCTCGTCCACCTGATCCGGCGAAAGCCCTGTCAGCTCTTCCAGACTTTGGCCTGCAGGAGTATACCCAGTGATCTCAAAGGAAGCGCTGCCTTTCTCCAGAAAAGCTTCCATGACCGCGGTGATCTCCTGCAATGCTTTGGAGGAAGCGGCCGCAAAGAAAACATTGCCGCTCATTTCATAACGCCGGAACGCCAGGCCTCTTTCCTCCGCAAGAGATTTCAGTTTTTCTTCCTGCCTCGCGAGGGAATCCTCGCTGGTCGCGCGGATATATCCGTAAAGAACCCCGTCCGGCCGGATCATCAGACGGATCGTGGTTTTCTCATAAGAATACGCGTATTGGACGATCCCTTTCCCGATCTTTTCAGAAACATGATTCGGCCGCTCATCCGGAATCTGAAGCAGATCATCAAAGATGCTTCCGATCCCGTTCATCGTCACGGCGGGAACGGTCAACGAACCGAAATCGTCCGAACCGATCATAAAAGACTCTCCGGTATAGTAAAAAAACGGACTCACGCAGTATTCCGCCTGATCTATATAGGAAAGGATCTGTTCGGCCTCCGGTCCCCAGCAAAAAACCGTAAGCACGGGATCCTGCCCTTCTTCCTGACAGTATCGAACCCCATAGTCCTCCTGTTCTGCTACATCGTTTTTTATTCTATTCTCTATTTCATCTTTCACTTCAGGACGATTCGGTATCCAGGCGAAAATAAGCTGATCGAGTATACTTCCGCGTTTCTGTACATGAAAGGCAGATATCGGATAGCCATCAAACCACCGAAGAATGGGACTTTCCGGCCCCAGTCCTATCTCGTCAACCGATGCGCCTAATTCCCAGTAGCACCAGTTGATCAACAGACTGAGTTTTTGTTGTGTAGTGGAAAGATCTTCGAAAGAAACAGGGCTGATCAGCGGGATCTGCTCTGCCTTTTTCAGTTCCAGCGGTTTTGTTTCCTGTTTTTTCGTACAGCCGGACAGCATGTTCAGAACCAGACACAAAATGATTCCCAATGCCACGAGCTTTTTCGCTTTCATCATATATCCTCCTTTCTTTCTCATATTTATCTCAGTATATCATACCTACACGGAAAATGAAATTGATTCTTGACAAATCAATAAGGAAAGAATCATAGCTGATGCAAACGAAAAAGCAGTACTAAGATTTTTTGGAATACTGCCCTCTCGTTTGCATCAATTATGATTTTTCCGGGTTGAACAAAGCGCAAGCGAGGAAACCATATATGGGATTT
>JAFZQZ010000091.1 GCA_017620135.1 Bacillota bacterium | reverse complement strand
GCCTTGCGGACCTGCAGAAGCTCCGCCCTCATGCGGCGTTTGCGATGAAACCAGAAGTTTTTGGAATCACGATAACCGTAGTCCACCGGCAGCGGCGGGAAGTCCTGTGAGCGGACACCGTTGATGATGGCGTCGGCATATTTCTTTTTCATGAGAATCTTGTCCACTTTCAGAATGAAATGGGCGCCGAATTTACTGGTGATCCCGTTGAAATCATGATAGGGGCCTTCATAGCCGGAAAGCTCTCCCGGCTGATCCTTGTCCGCGCCGTCCAGTTCACGCACCCAGGTGCATTCGATGACCTGGATCGCGTCGGTCAGGACTTCCGGACGTTTTTCACCGGTCTCTTCCTCCAGCAGGCTTTTCTCCCGGCGGAAGTTGCACTTGGGCATCTTGTCGGAAGGCTTGTCTCCGGGCCAGGAAAGTTTGACGGCTTCCTTGAAGGTAGAAGGCTTGTCGTCGATGAAGTTGAGCGCGCATTTTCCGTTTCTCAGAATGTTCTGCGCGGTGTTGGATGAGTTCCGGCAGGAAAGCAGCATCGCGTAGTAATCCTTGCCGGCTACATAGTAAGGCTGCACCAGAGAATAGGGGCCGAGGGTAGTGGAACCGTCTTCACACAGGGTGCTGATGATGACAGTCGGCATGGGAAAGAAGAGCGACGTCTGATAAAAGTTGTCTACGATCCGCAGGTTTTCAAAACTGCTCATGATAGGATTCCTCCTTGAAAATATAAGGTATGATGTTATGACTGGATCAGCTTTCGGATCTGCTCATAGAGCTGATCGAAAGGTATGCCCGCTACTGTCCAGGTAAGCAGGGATTCGGCGATGAACTCGGCGGTAAAGCCTGGGTCCTGCCCGCCGGAGAAGTCTTTCAGTACAGGAAGGAGCAGTTCGGCGATCTGCGTCCTCAGCTGTTTGTGCCGGACGGGAAACGCGGCAGCAAAAGGTTTTTCCGCGGCAGTGTCCGTAAAGAGCGCTTCGTGTTTCTTCAGAAAAACTGTCAGCGCGTCATAGATGCCGCGGATATATGTCTCCGTTTCCGAGGAGTCCGCCGACCGGATCACACGCAGGCATTCTTCCCAGTCTTCCGCCATATACGAAGCGACAAGCATCTCTTTTGAAGGGAAGTAGTTGTAGACGGTTCCGATCGCGATACCGCATCCGGCCGCGACAGAACGAATGGTGGTCCTGCCATAGCCGCGCTCTTCGATCTGCTTTCTGGCTTCCGTGAGCAGCTGCTCACGGAGGTTTTCAATGATCTTCGGCATCCATTCACCTCCTTCCCGAAGTATTTATATGAACATGTTCATTATAATATTCCGATTATTCTCTGTCAAGGGACTACTTAAGGAGATTCTTTAAGTTCATTTTAGGTTTCAGTGTTACAATCATGAAAGTTTTGATTTGAAAGGAGGACAAAGTTGGAACAGGATAAGCATTACCGGCATGAGTTGAAGTTTCCGATCCTCTATGCTGATTATCTGGCGATGCGCAGCCGGCTTCAGAAAGTAATGAAGTCTGATCCTCATGTGGATACTTCCGGGAAATACACCATCCGAAGTATCTACTTTGATAACACCGAGGACAAGGCACTACGGGAAAAGATCGACGGGATCGGGAAGCGGGAAAAGTTCCGTATCCGTTACTACAACGACGATTTCTCGTTTATCACGCTGGAAAAGAAAATGAAGATCGACAACCTTTGCCTCAAATATGACGCTGTGCTGACGGAAGAGGAGTGCCGCAGGATCCTGGAAGGTGACCTTGATTTTATGAAAGAACATCCGCAGGGACTGGTGCAGGAACTCTATGCCAAGATGAAGTTTCAGGGGCTGCGTCCGCGCGTACTGGTTTCCTATGTCCGGGAACCCTATATTTATTCTGCGGGCAATGTTCGGATCACCTTTGACTCCCAGGTCCGCACGACCTTGTTTCACCAGAAATTCCTGACCGAACAGGTACATGATATAAGTGCGATGGATACACCGCAGGATATGATCCTGGAGGTCAAGTACGACGCGTTTCTGCCGGCGATCATTCAGGATCTGATCCAGGTCCCGGGGATCCGTCAGCAGGCATTTTCAAAATACGGCGCATGCCGCCGGTTCGGTTGATCATTATAAAAAGTATAAAAGGAGAATTTTCTACCATGAGTTTCAGTGATATTTTTAAATCCAGCTTCCTGGAAAGTGTAACCGAGTTTTCCGCGATCGATACCCTGATCGGCATGGTTTTTGCCCTGGTGATCGGCATGTTCATCTTTATGATCTATAAAAAGACCTGCAGCGGCGTGATGTATTCGACCGGGTTCGGTATGTCGCTGATCGGACTGTCACTGGTAACGACGCTGGTGATCATGGCCGTCACATCCAACGTTGTCCTGTCGCTGGGTATGGTCGGTGCGCTTTCGATCGTGCGTTTTCGTTCGGCGATCAAGGAACCTATGGAGATCGTCTTCCTGTTCTGGGCACTGGCGGTAGGCATCGTGATCGGCGCCGGAATGATCCCACTGGCAGTGATCGGCTCTGTCATCATCGGACTGATCCTGGTTCTGTTCGTCAGTAAGAAAGTCCAGCATACCCCTTATATCCTGATCATCAACTGCATGGATGAACGGGCGGAAGGTAACGCGGTCGGCCTCATTTCTCAGGCAGTCGATAAATACATCGTCAAATCCAAAACCGTGAATACTGCCGGTATCGAACTGACAGTGGAAGTCCGGGTGAAAGACGCGGCGACGAACTTCGTGAATCAGATCCAGCAGATCGGCGGCGTCACAGGAGCGACCCTTGTCGCTTACAACGGAGACTACATGGCGTAGGTGAGACGATGGCTGCCAGTAAGCATATCACGATCATTATCAGCATACTTACGGCCGTGGCGGTCGTCGTGTGTTTCCTGATGATCGGATTTTCCGACAAACTGAAGGAAGCGCTCGGCGGCACGGAGGTCCGGATGGAATATGAATCCAAACTGTTTGATACGGATGAGATCATCACCGTTGAAATAGAAATGGATGAAGAAGAATGGAACCGGATGCTCAAAAACGCCACTTCCGAAGAATATTACGTATGCAATGTCATCATCAACGGGACGAGAGTCAATAACGTGGCGATCCGGCCGAAAGGCAATACGAGCCTGTCGGCGATCGCGATGGATCCGGACTCGGACCGATACAGTCTGAAACTGGAGTTCGATCACTTTGTCGAGGGACAGACACTGTTCGGGCTCGATAAGCTGATCCTGAACAACAACTACGCGGACGCCACGAATATGAAGGAAGCGATCATCTACGATATGTATCAGTATATCGGAGCGGATGCTTCTCTGTATAACTATGCGAAAGTTTCCGTCAACGGAGAGTACTGGGGCGTCTATCTGGCGCTGGAAGCCGTAGAGCAGAGCTTCATGCTCCGGAACTACGGTACGCAGGACGGAGAACTCTATAAGCCCGACAGCATGGATGTGGGCGGAACGGACAAAGGTGGAACGGATCAGGGCGGACCCGATCAAGGCGGGTTGGTTTTTTCCGGTCTGGATATGTCTCAGTTTGAAGGCCAGACGCCGACGGACGGTCAATCGGAAGGCGGGAGTTTTCCGGGTGGTCAGTTCCCCGGTGGTAATATGCCCGGCGGCCAGTTTCCTGGCGGAAATATGCCCGGAGGAGATGACTCCGGCAGCGGATTCCCAGGCGGCCAGTTCCCGGGAGGAAATATGCCGGGTGGTCAGTTTCCCGGCGGGAATATGCCGGATATGGGAGAATTCGACACGGAAAACATGCCGGACATGAGCGACTTCGACATGGAAAATATGCCGGATATGGGTGGTTTTTCTGCTGGCGGAAACGGCGGCGCGAATCTGAACTATACCGGCGACGATCTGGATAATTATTCCACTATCTGGGAGAACGAAGTCACGAAGACCGGCAAGTCTGATCATAAAAAAGTCGTGACCGCCCTGAAGAACATCAGTGAAGGCAATGATCTGGAAACCTATCTGGATGTGGATAATATCCTGAAATACATGGCCGTTCATACGTTCGCTGTCAACATGGACAGCCTTACCGGATCAATGGCGCATAATTACTATCTGTACGAATATGACGGTCAGCTGAATCTTTTGCCCTGGGATTACAATCTTTCCTTTGGCGGAATGTCCATGAGCGCGAATAACGGCGCGACAGATGTCGTGAACGACGCGATCGACACACCGTTCTCCGCGACGAAGTTTTTCGACGCGCTGCTGGAGAACGAAGAATACCTGGAAAGATATCATGCCTATCTGCAGCAGCTGGTCGATGAATATGTAAACGGCGGCAGGCTGGAAGAGGTCTACAATCGGATCCGTGATCAGATTGACGAGCTCGTGGAAACCGATCCGACCGCGTTCTACAGTTACGAGGAATATCAGAACGCGGCAGAGATTCTGTATGAAGTGATCGAACTTCGCGCTGAGAGCATCAGCGGACAGCTGGATGGAACGATCCCTTCTACGGATGCCGGACAGCGGCAGGATCAGTCGGCGCTGATCGACGCGTCGCATCTGGATATTACGGCCATGGGTCAGTTTGACATGGGCGGAAGTTTCAGCCGCGACGAAAAGAAAGAAGAATCAGACGGAGAAGGAACGGACAGCAGTGAAAACAGCAGCGGTTCCAATGCCTTCGGGAACATACCAAACATGGGAAATATGCCTGACATGAGCGGCTTTGATCCTGGCAACATGCCGGATATGAGCGGCTTTGATCCTGGCAACATGCCCGACATGGGCAGCTTCAACCCGGGAGGCAGTTCCAATACGAAAGTCAAAACGATCCTCAGCTACGGCCTTTGCCTTTTGCTTATGATCGCTGCGCTTATCGCAGTCCACTTCATCCGTCGCAGGTCTTGACTTTCCGGGAGTGTCTGTGTCATACTCTGAAAAGCGGATAACGCTATGGAGGAATGATCATGGATACAGCAGATAGAATCAGGATATTCAGAGAATGGAATAAAAGACTCAGCGCGTATCAGATGGCGATGACGATGATCGGCCTGGACGCGAACGCGGCTCCGCCGCGTGCCGGAGCTTCTTACAGAGGAGAACGCCGGGCGATCCTGGCGGGAGAGTATCGGCGTCTTCTGAAAGACGAAGCGATGTTCGAAAACCTGCAGGAACTGGAGGAAGCGCTGAAAAGCCCGGAGACAGCCGGTATAGCAGGGGAAGATAACAGACTCCTGCGCCGGGAAGTCGAGCTTCATCTTCGTCAGCTTCGTCGTGAAAGGGAAGTGCCAATAGATCTGTACATGGCCTTTGAACGGGCCAGGGATAAGGCTTCTCGTGACTGGCTGCGGGCAAAGAAAGAAGAAGACTTTGTTACCCATGCCCCGCTGCAGCAGGAACTGATCGATCGGTATAAAGAGATCATTGCGGCGTCAGAAGCGTCTTCGCTTTCCCTTTACGACCGGATGCTCGACCGGCATCAGCCCGGATGGACGACCAGGCAATATGATCTTTTCTTCGATCAGGTGCGTTCCCGCATCGTACCGCTGCTGGGCAGCATCAAAGACAGACCTGCCGTACAGGATGATTTCCTTTATCAGTTTTATCCGGCGAACGCACAGCGCAGGGTAATGAGAAAGATTTGTGATTTTATCGGTTTTACGGATGACTGGGGCAAGATGAGTGAGTCGGAACATCCGGTGACGACAACTGTCTGTCAGGGAGACATCCGGTTTACGACGAAATACCGGGAGTACGGGATCCATCAGGCGATCCTTTCGACGATCCACGAGACCGGACACGCGTATTTCAATCATCAGATCGATCCGGCCTACGAAGGCACAGCCCTTGGCCGTTCGCTCAGCGCCGGTCTGCATGAATCTCAGTCCCGGCTTCTGGAAAACCACATCGGACGCACGGAAGCTTTCTGGGAACAGATACTTCCCATGCTGAAAGAAGAATTCCCCGATCAGCTCGGTAAGATCGATCCGAAGACCTTTACCATGGCTGTGAACGCGGTACACCCGTCCCTTGTCAGAACACAGGCGGATGAAGTGACCTATCCGCTTCATATTATGATCCGGTATGAGATGGAAAAGGAATTCCTGGGCGGAGACCTTCGGGCAAAAGACCTGGAAGAGGTCTGGAACGGGAAATACAGGGAATACCTTGGACTTGTACCGTCAAAGCCCTCTGAAGGCGTACTGCAGGATATGCACTGGCCGTACGCGTACTTTGGTTATTTCCCGACTTACGCGTTGGGCAGCGCGTTTGCCGCTCAGTTTGCCTATACGATGGAGCAGCAGATGGATATCCCGGCGCTGCTGAAAGAAAACCATTTCACTTCCATCACCGATTGGCTGAAGGACCATGTCCATCATTTCGGCGGCTCCCTGGAAGCGGAAGAGATCCTGTATCAGGCGACAGGTCGTCCGTTTGATCCGGCCTGCTACTGCGATTATCTGGAAAAGAAGTACGGGGATGAATGAGATGGCTTGGAATATTCTGTGGCATCAGGCGATCATTCATTCCAGATACATCGGACTGATGGAGAAAAAAGGACAGACGGTCACCTTTGATGTCCCGGTACGCGTGGACGGAACTGCCGTGAGGATCCTCATGAAAAACGGGATGAAGAAGCCTGCACATGTGAAGATGGCTGTGTGGTATGATGGGATCATCTATCCCGTGACACAGTCCGGACGATCGGATCTGCTTGTCGAGTCGAATACCATGACCGATCGGATCCCGATCCCGCTGAGGAAAGGGACTTCTCTGACCGTGCGGATCTTCTGCGAAGAGAAATACCGGGACGGCAATCTGATCGAAGAGGACGCCCTGATCTATGAAGGTGACGCCGTCAACGATCCGCAGCCGGTACAGGTAAAGAAGAAAAAGATAGAGAAGAATATGATCTATCCGGTCATTCCGCTGATCCGGCAGATCGAGATCGAGTCCGAAAGAACACAGGATACGATCGTGGCTTTCGGTGATTCGATCACGGCCATGAGCCGCTGGACGAAACCTCTTGCCGAGAGGCTCTTTGAGGCTTTCGGTGATGAAGTTGTCCTGGTGAACAGCGGCATCAGCGGCAGCTGTCTGGGAAGGGAATCCGGCAGGATCTGGGATGGATTCTTCGGGGAAAAGGCAACGACCCGGTATGAGCGTGATGTACTGGAACTTCCCAACGTCAGGACCGTGATCCTGGCTTTCGGGATCAATGATATCGCGGATATGACAAAGAAGAATCCCGACTGGAACGTCGTTGCTTTGATCACTGAAACGAAGAAACTGATAGGGATCTTTCATGAGCACGGGATACGGGTCATCGGGTGGACGCTGGGACCGAGAAAAGGTTATCCCGGCTGGAGTGAAGCACAGGAAAGCAGCCGTCAGATCTACAATGAATGGGTAAGAAAAGAACCCGCCTTTGACGCGATCGTCGATCCCGAGCTGCTGCTTCTGGAAGAAGGAACGAGGGATACCTACAAGGAAGGTCTTCACCAGGGCGATTTCCTGCATCCGAATGCGGAAGGCGGTAAGGTGATCGCGGACTGCTTTGATCTGAACAGTTTGAGGTAAAGTGCATGAAAGAGTTGACAGTAAAAAAAGTAGACTGGCAGACAGAAAACCTGCCGGAGATCCTGCGGCTGTACAGGGCGGCCTTTCCACAGATCGAGCGGGTAGATTTCGATACCTATCTGGATGATCCGGTCGGAAATCTGGATATTCTTTCTTTCTGGGATGGGTCGCTGTTCTGCGGATTCGCTGCTTTTATGACCTATGACGATCTGACGCAGATCCTGTATTTTGCTATTGAAGAAGACCTTCGCGGGCAAGGCTACGGCAGCGCGGCGCTCGCGGCGATGCGAGCCTATTATGGCGGCAGGATTATGGCTGACCTGGAAGATCCGTTCTGCGCGCCAAATGACGAAACGCGCGTTGAACGCTATCGGCGCGTGGGATTTTATGAGCGTGCCGGTTACCGGCTGACCGATGTCCGCTTCGAATGGGAAGGTGAAAACTATGTCATGATGATCAGCGGAGGAGAGCAGTCTACGCCTTCTCTGACCATGGAAGAATATGAATCATTCTGGCGGCGCGCGGAACAGGACCGCGGCAACCACCCTGAGAAGATGGATAAAGAATAAAAAAGAATAAAGGACAAAATAAAAACCAGTCCGGTCTGAGCCGAACTGGTTTTTCAATTTCAGAAGCTTTTAGGCAGAGCTGTGATTACAGTCCGAAGATCGCGCTGTAGGCTTTCAGGGCTCCGTCGGTCTCACGGGCGAGAACGCGTGTCGCGAGGACCTTGCCGAGCTGAACGCCTTCCTGGTCGAAACTGTTCACGTTCCAGAGGAAGCCCTGGAACATGACTTTGTTCTCGAAGTGGGCTAAGAGAGCACCGAGCGTCGCCGGGTTCACAGACTCGCCGATTATGATGCTGGAAGGACGCTCACCGTCGAAACTCTTGTTGGGATTTTCGTGATCCTTGCCGCCCGCGAACGCGACGATCTGTGCCGCGACGTTCGCATTCAGCTTCTCCTGGCTGGTGCTGCCCTTGATCACGACGTCCTGACCACGCTGATTGTTCTTGAATCCGATGAACTGCAGCGGAACGATCGTGGTTCCCTGATGCAGCAGCTGATAGAAGGAGTGCTGTCCGTTGGTACCGGGTTCGCCGAAGATGACCGGACCGGTCTGATAGGAGACCTTTTCACCGAAGCGGTTCACCGACTTGCCGTTGGATTCCATATCCAGCTGCTGCAGGTGAGCCGGGAAGCGGTTCAGTGCCTGAGAGTAGGGAAGGATGGCAGTCGATTCGAAGCCCAGTACATTGCGTTCGTAAACACCGATCAGCGCGTCAAGAAGAGCGGGATTCTTCAGGATATCCGCTTCTTTGGAAAGCGCGTCTTCCGCGGCGGCACCTCTCAGGAATTCGGCGAATACGTCCGGACCGAAAGCGAGAGACAGGACCGCGCCGCCCACACCGGAAGTGGAGGAATAACGGCCTCCGATATAATCATCCATGAAGAATGCCTGAAGGAAGGCATCGCTCTTTGCCAGAGGAGAGGTCTCGGAGGTGACCGCGATCAGGTGTTTCGCGCTGTCAAGTCCGGCTTTTTCCAGCGCGTCCATGACAAACGACTGATTGGTCAGAGTCTCAAGGGTCGTACCGGATTTGGATACGATAATGAACAGAGAATGAGCTACGTCGACAGAAGCGAGAACAGCGGAAGCGTCGTCCGGATCGACATTGGAGATGAATTTGGCTTCCATCTTGAATTTGCCGTTCACCTTGGCCCAGTTTTCCAGTGCCAGATACATCGCGCGCGGACCCAGGTCGCTGCCGCCGATACCTACCTGTACGACGGTGGTGAACTTTTCACCGTTGCCATTGGCGATCTCTCCGCTGTGGACCTTGTTCGCGAAGTCAGCGATCTTCTTCACTTCATTCAGGTAGAACTCGCGCTTGTTGACGCCGTCCGCGAATACATCCTCACCCAGCTGACCGCGGGTCAGGTGATGCAGAACCATACGTTTTTCACCGGTATTGATGATGGCACCGTTATAAAGCTCCTTGAACTTTTCGGCCAGTTCCTGCTCATCCGCCAGTTTCTGCAGGCCGCTGAGGATCTCATCATCCACAGCCTTTGCCGCAAAGTTGTATACCATGCCTTCCGCCATGGGAACGCAGTATTTGCCTACACGAAGCGCACCTTCTTCTCCGGCGAGAACGTCCTTCAATGAAACTTTTTGAGCATTTTTCAGTTCTTCAAACGATTTCAGTGTGTCCAGATTTTTCCAGTTAGCCATTTTCGACCTCTTTCCTAGAGTGATTACGTGCTGCATTATGACGCATTTACGCCATACTATATCAATCTATATTATCCTATATTCAAGCATGAATTGCAAGATTTTTCTGCCGGAAATGAACAGGGCATGACGTCTTTCTAACAGTTTCCGGTATATACATATTTCAGATGTTTTCGGGCGATATCCGCCAGCTGATAGATCAACCGGACGGAGGTGGGACCACGGTCTGTCATTTTGTAGCGAGGGAAGAAACGGGAGATATGAAGCGGGATTTCGGAGCCGTCTTTGCCGCCGTAAACATCCGTGAGAGAATAGATCCAGGAAGAGAGCTGATCGATCTCTTCCGGGGAATCATTCTCACGGGGAACGATCAGGGTGGTGAGTTCCACATGGCAGTGCTTTACGGCTTCCCGGATGAAATCCATGGTCATTTTGCGGTCGCCGCGAAGGACATCGGTATAGTAATGATCCGTAAAGCCCTTGAGATCAATGTTCATGGCATCGATCCAGGGAATGAGTTTTTCCAGCACGTCAAGCGATGCCGTGCCGTTCGTTACCAGTACGCACTTCATGCCTTTTTCATGGATGAGACGGGCGGTATCCAGCACATATTCATAGCTGATCAGCGGTTCGTTGTAGGTGAACGCGATGCCGATGTTGCCGCGTTTTTGACAGGAAACGGCAATTTCCGTCATTTCTTCGGGAGAGATATCCCGGCAGGGGATGCCGCCGCGCAGAGGGGAAGCACTTCGCAGCATTTCCTCCCGCCGCGCGATCTCATAGTTCTGACAGAACGGGCACTGAAGATTGCAGCCATAGCTTCCGGCGGAAAGGATATAGCTTCCCGGATAAAAGCGGGCCAGCGGCTTTTTCTCGATCGGATCGAGCGCCAGGGAGGTGATCTTACCGTAGTTTTCCGGAACGATCACTCCATCCCGGCAGATCCTGGCGCCGCAGACGCCGCGGCCTCCTTCCTTCAGCTGACAGTGGTGGAAACATACTTCACAGACAGGCATATTGACATCTCCGTTTTTTCATCTGGTAGAGACGCTCAGTGATGGCGGATGACTTCAAAACGTTCCAGTGTGTAAGGATCCGTACTGCGAATCCCGCCTTTCTGCCGGGCGATATCGATCTGATCTTCGACGGTGTCGACGCCGCTAAGGTCCGGCAGCAGAAGACCGCGTTTACGTCCGTAGGAAACGATGACACCGTAACGTTTCACGTCCAGCTGATCAGGGGAATCGATCCTTTCCGGTGCGCCGAGAACATCGACCGATATATCGAGATGAGGCAGTTCACTTGCGCGGATGGGGTAAAAACGCGGGTCGCGCGTAGAGGCGCTGATGGCGTTCTGGATGATCTCTTCCGCGACGCAGTCGGTCGTGGCGAGGATCGTTCCGATACAGCCACGCAGATCCCCATATTCATGGATGGAAACGAAAGCGCCTGCAGCCTGATGACGCATCTCATCCGGCACCCAGTCCGGGATGGACAGTTTTTTGCGGTGAAGGATCCAGCTTTCCAAGGAAGCTCTGGCCAGGCGGACATAGGGATCCTGCGTACCGTCAACGTTCTTCGGCAGCAGCGTCACGATCCCGTAACCCACGCCGGTGACATCTTCGTGAGAAAGGATCTTCACGTCCAGATCCATTCCGTCCAGCGCGCCTGCCATAATGACAAACGAGCGGTGACCGCATTCCGCTGCCTCATTCAGGAAGTGTTCATCGAAATCGAGCAGGGCTTTAAGATCCGTCGGGGATGAGGGGGAGCCGGCATCTGCGGCGGAGGCAAAGACTTCCATCAGCCGGCTGTCATACTCCGGCCCTTCCGGCGCGAAACCGTAGGGTCCATAGGACTGAAGCTTGTGAGACAGGTCACCGCTGGCCACATACACGGCCCGGCGACCCAGTGCATTCACCGCTTTCGCGATCATCTGACCGAGCGTGAAGTGGTCGCTTAACGGTAATCCGGAAAGACCGATGCGCACGATTTTAAAATCCGTATTTTTTTGTCGGATGAAATAGAGCGGGATCATGGTCCCGTGATCCAGTTTCTGGTCACCGCGGCGCTGTCCTTCAGTTCCCGCGGGAAAATGATCCGCGTCAGCCAGACGGCAGATCTCCTGTACCAGCGGCTCGTCATAGGTTTCCTCGAAGCGGACATTCTTCGCTCGGAACATGGAAAAATCACCTTCCGCTGAAGCGCCGGGCGAGATATGGAAATAATCCGAATACATGACCGAGTGCGGACTGGAGATGATGATCACCTCCGGCCGGAGCGCGGCTATTTCGTCCGCGACCTTCTCATAGGCACGGGTCGTTTTTTCGATTTGTTTCTCTCCGCCTCTTCCGACGTCCGGAATGATCAGCGGCGGATGCGGAACGACAAAAGCACCAAGGATCGGCATGGCCTGACCTCCCTTTATGTTGTCAGAAATATTCCGGCCTGACCGGCTGGCCTGTCAGACTGGACTTAATGATCGCGTGACAGACAGCGATCGTGTTGGCACCTTCTTTTGCCGGCGTATCAACCGGACGTCCGGTCCTGATCGCGTCATAGAAAGCCTCAAACTCGCCGGCCGCGTTGTGAGAATCAATGTCGATGGGGATCTCGGTCTCGGTAAGGACGCCGTCCGGATGATCCGGGCTTTCCCCGTAAGTGAAAAGCGTCATGGAAGGACTGGTATTATCCGTGATGATCGTTCCTTTCGTACCGTAGAAGACGGAACGCATCGTATAATCGCGGCGGCAGCTGATGGAGCAGAATACCTTGCCGATCACGCCGCCCCGAAAACGAAGAATGGAAATATGGGTATCGTCATAGGGAGTCATTTCGGCAAATGTTTTGTGGGTACCATATGCCATGACCTCATCCGGATCGCCGGCGATCCAGCGCAGCAGATCGACCGCGTGGCATCCGCCGCCCACGACACCGTTTCGGAGCGGATCGGAGCGCCAGGTACCGGCCCGGTAGATCTTCGTATAGTCATGCGCGTATTCGGATTCGACATAAGTCAGATCTCCAATGGTACCCTGCTCGATCAGTTCTTTCGCCTGCCGGAACCCGGGCGTGAACCGGCAGATCTGGCCTACCATAAAGACTTTGTCGCTGGTTTCGGCCGCCGCCACGATCGCTTCGATATCCTCACGGGTGAGCGCCAGCGGCTTTTCACAGAGCACATGCTTTCTCGCAGCCAGCGCGTCTTCTGCCATCCGGCGATGATCCTGGTCAGGAGAAGCGATGATCACGGCATCCAGGAGAGGGTCCTTCAGCATATCCCGGTAATCCCCATACAGATTGCCGACGCCGAGTTCAGCGCCGGTTTTCTGCAGCTTCGTAAGATCGATATCGCAAAGAGAGTAAAGAAGTACTTCCGGATACTTTTTGCTGACTTTCTGTACACCGACGGCATGGCTTTTACCCATGCCCAGACCGATCACGCCGACCCGGAACATCAGAGGACACCTCCGATCTTTCTTTTTCCGCACTCGGTACAGAAATTGCCGCCGGCATTTCTGGCTCCGCAGCTGCAGACCCAGACTGCGTCGTTGGATCCGGCCGGTTTGACGCCGTCCTTTCCAACGACACCTAAAGAACGTTCATCTCTGGCGGTGGGCTTGGGCGCCTGGCCGCGCAGATAAGCGATCATATCCGCGTTTCTGGAAGGAGTCGCTGGATTCGCGGCGGCGATCTTCGCGCTGTCTGCCACTGCACCGATCAGGGTCGCCTGAGCCATCATGGGATCCTTCAGCATGGCGATCCTCTGTGCCTCGCGGACTTCCTCTGCGCCATGAACTCTCACGCTGTCGATCGCGATGCTGCTGATCTCGATGCCGTGCTGACCGAACCATCCTTCCTTCGTGGCTTCTTTCAGTGCTTCACAAAGGTCCTGGGTGTTCTGGATGACCTGATAAGGCCGCATACCTTTTTTTGTCATGATCTGTGTGGCCGGTTGGAGAGCCGAGAGCATGGAGGCAGTGATCTGCAGATTCAGTTGTTTCCGGGTGTACTGCCCGGTGATATTACCGACGATCAGCTTGTAGAATTTGACCGGATCCGTGATCCGGTAGGAATACGTGCCGCCCAGAGAAAGGCCGCCGTCCATATCAAGTCCCAGCGATTCATCACCCACGGCGAAGGGAATAGGCACGGAGGTCTGGAAGTGGTTGCCGTAGCATTCCATCATGTTGACATAGTACACACGATGGACGATCGGCTGTATATCGCCGCCTCCGTACGCGACGCGCTGAAGAGCGGTCGAAAAAACTCCCTTGAAAAAGCCGTCCGGTTGATTCGGGTCATGGAATTCATGGGCGCCAGGCTCTGTGCAGACATCGACGATCTTACCATTCGCGGTAGCGATGACAGCCTGACCTTCGTTTACCATGATAATGGAGCCGTTCGTGATGACCTGGTCGTCCATACGGGTGTTGGTACTGCGGGCGCCGACACGCTTGACGCCGCGCTGCAGGAGCACGTCCGGCCCCATGGCATCCGCGACAAAAACCTCACGCCATTGTTCATCCATGACGCTGGGCAGCGCGCTCGTAAATGCTCTGATGATTCCCATAGATCATTCTCCTTCCCTTAAGCCGGGATCTGCCAGGCTTTTTTCGATGGCGTCGATCCGCGCCGAGAGCGGCGGATGGGAGTATTCAAGCTTCACCAGAAGCGGATCCGGCGAAAGCTCGGAAAAGTTCTGCCTGGCCAGTTTTTTCAGCGCGCTGATGAGTTCCATCCCGTAGCCTTCTTTGACCGCCTGCTCATCCGCCCGGTATTCCGCTTTGCGGGAGAAATAGTTGATGAGAAGAGCAAAAAGCGGAGAGATGAGGGCAAATTCGGCCCCCATGATCAGGATCATCGCGAATCCGTAATTGACCTTTTCAAAGCCGAAAGAAAGGAACATGTCCGGTGTCCGAAGCGTCAGCCATGCCAGAACGCCCAGGACGATCATCTGCAGGAAGGTCAGGATCTGATTTCTCAAAGTATCTTTGTGAAGTCCGTGACCCAGTTCGTGCGCGAAGACGGCACAGATCTCATCCGGCGTCATGGCCTCGACCAGCGTATCATACAGGACGATGGTTTTCAGCTTGCCAAATCCCGTGAAATATGCGTTGGACTTCGTGGTGCGGCGGGAAGCGTCCATCACTTCGATGGCGCGGGGATGGTAGCCGTTCTTTTCCAGCAGCGCGGTAAGCTTGTCTTTCAGTTCTCCTTCTTCCAGCGGGGTGAACTTGTTGAAGATACGGCTGAAAAACGGATAAAGAAAAGCAAATAACAGGATGAAAAACATCATGGCCGCGGTGAAGGCGACGATCAGCCAGTCGCCCAGAGAAACATGCAGCGTTCTCAGCAGAAAGCCTATACCTGTCATGATACCCAGTTCGATCACAAAGCTTTTGATCTGATCCAGTATAAAGGTTTTCGGCGTCGTCTTGTTGAAACCGTATTTTCCTTCGATCTTCATGGTTTCATACCAGGAAAACGGAATCAGAAGAAGCGAAGAAAGCGCCGAGAGCAGCAGGACCGCGAACAGCTGTGTAATGTCATTCGGGATAAAAAGTTTTGCGAAGGCCGCGTACAGATTTGAAGACAGAAGGATCACCTCAAGGACGAATGAAACGGTAGAAGTGAAGATGGAAAACCTGGACTTCTCTCCATGATAGGCGTGCCATTTGCGGTAGGTTTCGGGATCATAAACATCTGAAACATTCTCAGGGATCGGATTCCGGGCCGACCGCATATGAATGATATTCAGGATCAGATGATAAATATAGACAGCTGTAACGATGATCAGCACGATCGGTTTCCAGTTCATGGACGGTGTATTTCTCCTTCCTTTTTTCTCATTTCATTATATCGAAAAAAGGTTGAATATTCAATCTTTCCTCATTGCCAGAAAAGCAAAAAACGGGTATAATCAAGAGTAATGATTACTAACTATTTTTACAGGAGGAGACTACATGAAAGTTAACATCGGTACTTATTCCTTTGGCGGCATCGAGTCTTATCTGGGACTTGGACTGACCCTCAAAGAAAAATTCCAGAAGATCAAAGACCTTGGCTTCGATGGTGTTGAACTGCTTCCGGTCGACCTGGACAATCCGGTAGAGGATATCAAGGCCTGGGCAGATGAGATCGGACTGGAGATCGTATCTGTTCATGCAAAACCCGAACTGGAAATCGTAAAGAAGATGGCAGCTCTGGGCGGCAAGGCCGTTATCTGGGCCAGCACTCCTTTCAATTCTACCGAAGAAGCGATCGAAGTCGCGAAAGAGCTGGATGAGATGGCAGAGATGGCTGCTCCCTACGGAATCAAGGTCGGTTATCATAACCACAGCCAGGAATTCTTTGTAGACAAGGGCAAATTCCTTCTGCAGACCGTGATCGACAACAGCTCCAAGTGCTACTTCCAGCTGGACTGCGGTTGGGCACAGAACGGCGGATGCTATCCTCCGAGCTTCATTCGTCAGAACCTGAACCGTTTCATTGCGATCCATGTCAAAGAGAACAGTAAGGTTCAGGGCCCCGGCCCGCGTCCCGCCAGCCGTCATGACCAGAAAGGTCCCGGCGGAAGCCCGTTCGGCAACGTCAAAGAGCTTCCTCTCGAGAAACGTCTGGAGATCCTGGAAGGCTTCAAAGCCCGCATGAACGATCCCGAGCAGGCAAAACGCTTCTCCGTCCAGTGTAAGATGGGCGCTCCCGAGAGCAACATGAACTGGCAGGAGATCAAGAATGCTCTTGACGAGCAGGACTTCGAGGCATTCTGGGTCATCGAGCGTGAAGGCTTCTACGATGAGCATGACAAATGCATCGCGGAAGATGCCGCTTATGTCCATGAGCACGTAAAATAATCAAATGATCTTTTACCGGAGAGAGTCGTGACTTTGTCGCGGCTCTCTTCTGCTATACAGGAGGTTTTCAGCCGCAGGTGTGTATTTTTCCGCCGCAGGCGGGGACTTTTGTTCCCGTCAGGCTGACGACTGGCTTCTGGTGGGCTGACGACTGGCTTCTACTGGGCTGACGTTTGGCAAGGTAGCCCGTCTTTTTGATGAAATCTTGCTAGCGCATTAGCAAGGTTGACAGCATTTTTGAACTGACCTTGCTACTGACAGGTTGCCGGTTAACAAGGTAGGGTGTCTATTTGATCAAACCTTGCTACAACATTAGCAAGATGGTCAGCATTTTTGGCAATACCTTGCTAATATTAGGCTGACGCTTGGCAAGGCAGCTCGTCTTTTTGATGAAATCTTGCTACCGCCATAGCAAGACAAGTGTTCGAAAGGTGTTTTCTTATGAATGATTCAAATTCTTCGGTGTCGCGGCATATACTTTGGTACAGGCAAAGCGCCACAAACTGGAATGAAGCGCTACCGATCGGCAACGGGCGGATCGGCGCCATGGTCTTCGGCGGCATTCGGCATGAGAGGCTGGCGCTGAACGAAGATACCCTCTGGTCCGGCTTGCCGGGCTTTTATGATCAACCGGACGCGCCGGCTACGTGGGAAGAGGCCAGAGAGCTGACCGCCCGGGGAGAATATGTGGAAGGACAGAAGCTTCTGGAGAAGAAGTTCACTTCACGGCCCACGGAAATGTATCTGCCGCTCGGCGATCTTCTGATCGACTTTCCGAGCTCCGAAGGCTTATCCTATCGAAGAGAACTGGATCTTCGCACTGCACTCAGCAAAGTAAGCTACCTGCAGCGGGGGATCGTTTATTATAGAGAATGTTTTATTTCACATCCGGATCAGGTGCTGGTTCTGAGAATCCGGGCTTCCAAGCCGGGAGAAGTTTCCTGCCGGATCCGGCTGGAGAGCCAGTTGAAGACGACGGGACAGGTGGAAGAAGCGAAGAAAGTTTTTTCTGATGTAGATCAGACGAGCCTCTTGGTCATGGACGGTGTCTGTCCTACGACTGTGATCGAGCGAGGACAGGGGCAGGATGAAGCCCGTCAGATCTATGAAGAGGAACCTTCGAGACAGGGTATTCTTTTTCGAACGATGGCGGCTGTATGTAGAAAGGGCGGGGAGATCCGACTGAATGAAGGACAGATGAACCTGGCTGAGGATCCTGAGAGAGCCACCGCTGCAACAGTCGAAGTTGTCGGTGCGGACGAAGTTGTCATCTACCTGGCAGTCCGTACTTCCTTTGCCGGATGGGATAAACATCCGGTACTGGAAGGCAGAGAGTATAAAAAAGCATGTGAAAAAGATCTTTTGGAGGCCATGGCGCTTGGCTATGACGAATTGCTGGATAGGCACATTCGGGATCATCAGACACTGTATAACCGGTGTGAACTGACGCTGCCATCCTCGGGAGATTCTGAGCTTTCCACGGATGAGCGTCTTCGCAGGCATGAGAAGGTTATTTCTTCTGGAGGCAACGACCCTTCTGGCCAAGAGGATCAGGCTCTTTATGCGCTTCTTTTCCATTATGGCAGATATCTGACCATCGCGGCTTCGCGTCCGGGAACACAGGCAATGAACCTGCAGGGGATATGGAATGAACATCTGAAGGCGCCGTGGCACAGTAACTATACCATCAATATCAATACCGAGATGAACTACTGGCCGACGCTGCCGGTGAATCTTCCCGAATGCGCGGAGCCGCTGATCGATCTTATCCGTGAACTGAGAGAAAGCGGAAAGAGAACGGCAAAAGCGTTTTACGATGCGCCGGGATTCTGCGCGCATCACAATACGGATCTGTGGAGACTATCAAACCCGGTCGGCAACGGGCAGGACGGAAGCTGGCTCTGGGCGCTTTGGCCCATGTCCGGAGGGTGGCTGTGCCGGCATCTTTTTGAATATTATCAGTATACCCGCGACCCTGACTTTCTAAAAGAGACGCTTCTTCCTGTAGTCCAGGACGCGGCAGCGTTTT
>JAFZQZ010000090.1 GCA_017620135.1 Bacillota bacterium | reverse complement strand
TTCCGCCTTGGCCTGCCGCACCAGTTCCACCGTCTCCTTGGTGCTCACGTGGCAGATGTGATACCTGCACCCGGTCTGCCGGACCAGTTCGATGTCCCGCTCCGCTTGGGCGTATTCACAGGCGGAAGGGATCCCCAGTGCGTTCAGAATGGAAAGTACTGTGCAGACCGGCGTCCCGTATTCCACGAAGAAATCCGGCCAGCAGCGGGAAGACAGCGCGCCGATCCCCTGCTCATCTGTAAATTCCCGGTAGGCCCGATAAAGCCGGACGAAATCCCGGATATTCTTCTCAGGCATCTGCTCCAGACCGACGATCCGCTCCTTCGCTTCCGCCTCGAACGAAGCACAGTCCTCATAGGTATAGCTCTCCGCCTTGCGGATCAGCTCTCTGGCTTCCACGGAAATCAGTTCAGTTCCGAATGTCTTCAGCATTTCCGCGTCGAAACCTCTTCCGAAACCAAATCCCTGCGGCGTATGACCGATCTGTGCCAGTTTCAGTCCTTTCAGATACCGGACCGCGGACAGGGCCCGGATGATCTTCTCCAGTCTTTCTCTGACCGCATCCTCCTCCGCGCTTCCGAACAGACGGATGGGTTCATCCTTTCTCAGCTGATGATAGGTGTTCGCCGCGGAAAACGTACCTGTCAGCGAATTGAGTTTCAGCCGTCCGCCCACTTCCGAGACAGGCTCCCTTAGCGTCCACAGGACGAGAGGACCGTCATATACCCGGAGGACTTCCGAAATATAAGCGGCGTTCGCGAACATGATATTCTGGACGATCACCAGATCCGGCTTTTTCTCTGTCATCCACGCCCTGACCGCGCCGGTCGTAAGGAGCGGCTCGTCCGGCTGATCCAGATCAAAGGAAAGATCGGAAGAAAGCTTCTGAAGAAGCGCCGCCGAGGACTGAAACGCGACCCCGGCGGTCTCCATATGATAGGTCCCGACACCGATCGGGACATAAGTTATTCTCATGTTCATCCTTTTCCCTCCCGGACGACTTTGATCGTGGCGGAAAAGTCTTCCTTGCCATAGCCCTCTGCCATCGCCCGGTCATAGACCCGGACAGCGTTTTCCTCACCGGGCATGAAAATGCCGGCCTCTTCCGCAAGGCCCAGACAGATATGGACATCCTTGTGCATATTCTCCACAGAAAAAGCTGTTTTGAAGTCTTCCTTCGCGATGACTGCTTTCTTGCTGTCCAGGTAGAAATTCTGTCCGCCGCCGTAGGAGATCGCCTCCGCGAACGTCATGATATCGATCCCGCACGCCGCAGCGAGCGACGCTGTTTCGTTGACGCCGTTCTGGATCTGGGAGACCAGCGCGTTGTGGCAGATCTTCATGACCAGACCTTTGCCGTTTTCACCCATCCGGATGACATTCTCGCCCATGTAGGAAAGAACGGGCAGGATCAGCGGGAAGAGTTCTTCGTCGCATCCCACATAGATGCCCAGCTTTCCGGCTTCCGCGGCCGGGCGGGATTTCACCACCGGTGCGTCCGCGAACTGAGCGCCGGTCGCCTTGACTTTTTTCGCGATCTCTACCGAAACGGAAGGATCGATCGTGCTCATATCGATGCAGATCTTGCTCTCGTCAAGGACCGGCAGGATCCTCTCGTATACGTCACGGCTGTGCTCGGACTTCGGGACCATGGTGATGATCATGTCCGCTTTTTCAGCCAGTGATCGATGATCTTCGCAGAGTTCGACGTTCATTCTTCCCAGCATCATCTGAGCGGCGGCAAGCTGTGCCATTTTCTCCGTCACGACGTCGAACAGATATACGATATCGTCATGTTTCAGGATAATGTTCGAGCACATGGCTTCGCCCATGATCCCCAGACCGATAAATCCAATCTTCATCTTTTACGGTTCATTCCTTTGCTGTCTGATCCCAGGCGGCACAGAAAGTGCCGATCCCCTGAGTCGTATAGGCGTGTTTCATGCTTTCTTTATACACATCCAGTCCGGTCGTCACGATATCCGCGCCGGCGACGGCACAGTCCACGATCTGTTTGGGCGTGCGGATCGCGGCACAGATGATCTGGGTCTTCCCCAGGAAGCCATAATTACCGTAGATGTCCACGATATCCTGGATATAGACGCGGCAGTCTTCACCGTTTGCCTCTTTCCAGCCGATAAAGGGAGAAACGAACAGACATCCGTTCTTCGCGGCCCAGATAGCCTGCGCCGGAGAGAAGACAAGGGTCAGATTCGTACGGATCCCTTCCTGCTCCAGGATCCTCGAAGCCGCGATCCCCGCTTCGGTGCACGGGATCTTGATGGCAAAGTTCGGGCTGATCGGCGCGATCTCGCGCGCAGCTTTCACCATTTCGTCGGTCGTTTCCAGATGTGGGTTCACTTCCACGGAGACCGGGAACCGATCAATACCACTGAGTCCGTTTTTCTCGACCCAGTCCGCGATAGAGTGGATCGCGGTCAGAAACGGTTTCCCGCTGAGCATGATATGACGGGGATTCGTTGTCACCCCGTCGATACCAAATGTTTGATATGCGTAATCGATCTCGTCCAGCTTCGCGCTGTCAAGGAAAAACTTCATCGCCACTGCCTCCACTGCTGTTGCTGCCGTTCCTGTTCGATCTCTTTCTTTCTCTTCTTACCCACCGCTGCTACCGCGACGATCGATCCGATGATCACCACCAGGACGATGGCAGCCGCGATGATCGAAGCCGTCAGGGCTTTCTTCGCGCTCTTTTCCAGATCGGTCTTGATCTCTTCGATCCTGCTCTCCATGTTTTCTCCAAAATCAACATCGAACGGGTCAGAGCTTTCATAGGAATACTCGGAATTGTCCGCATAGCTGATCTCTACGGAAGACTCCTCCGGCACCGGTTCCGCCTTCTCAACGGTAGGCACGCCGTTGATCTCGATCTCATAGGCCTTGTAGCTCGTGGGAACTTTATATCCCTGACGGGCGATATATTCCTCCACATCCGCCTGGACCATTTCAAAATTACGCGGTCCGTTGGTGAGGATCACTTCATGGAAGGCGACCTCATCAAAATACTGTCCCATCGCTTTCTGGCACATGGCCCGAAGCGTCATGAAATACGCGTCACCGAACCCGTAGGAGATCATCGTACCGGGCATCGCGCGCAGCTGATCATAAATGTCCCGCGCTTCCGCAGCCGTATAGTAGTTGCCGTCCGCGTTGAGAAAATTCAGAAAATCATCCGCCGTCCAGTGAAGACCGTTGATACCGATCTCCATCAACGTGTTATAGACATAGCCGTAATAGTTATTCGCTTCTTCATACATGTAGGAATACTTGTCCAGGCCGGATTCGCGGATCAGAAGATTTTCGACATACATCGCCCAGCCTTCCTGATATCCCATGATGTTGAGATATGTCCGAAGCGGGTTTGGGTCCGTATTGAAGTACCAGGTAAACTGATACAGATGCCCCGGGAATCCTTCATGGGACAGCGTGATGTACATCTCATTCATATTGTCGATATTCGAGCCGTTGATCCGGATCACATTATCGGTAATATCGTCCACCGGGGGCGTCAGATAATAAGCGACGACGGACGGATTCTCCAGGCATTTATCCAGATAGCTGACTCTGTAGTTCACATCCGGTCCTTTGGGGAACGCGTCCAGATGAGAAGCCAGATAGTCCAGCACCTCTTCCGCTGTCGTAAAGGCCACCTGATCCGGGTCACGTCCGGTACTGTCATAGGACAGTGCCCGGCGGAAATACGGGATGATGTTGTCCATGGCTGTCTCGCAGAAATCATAGATCTCCTGAGGAGTCATGTTGGTACTGGATTCATACTTGGCCAGTGCCGCGTAGTACTCATCGCCGCCCGGATAGCCGCAGATCCCCAGATCATTCTGACGTGATCCGCGAAGTGTCTCCAGATTAGCAGCCGCTTTCTGATAAGCCGGGAAAACCGTGTTCACGACCAGATCGGTATTCCGGGCCTTGTAATCCGCTCTTTCCTGATCGGTCAGGCCTTCAAACGCATCGACGTTTTCAGAGAAGATAATGATCAGCGGATTATCTACTCCTTTGGCCACGAACTCATCGATCTGACTAAGTTCCTCATCCAGTGCCGCATCCGTCATGAAATAGCCCTGCTTCGCGAATGTCTCGGTGAAAGCCCACATCTCATCGATGAAGCGGGGATAATCCGCGACCAGTGTCAGATAATCTTCAATATCCTCTTTCTGATAGAAAACGAACTCGGTAAAATTCGTTTCAAGGTTCGTCAGATATCCGTTGTAGGGATTAAACATCTCTTCGAACTGCGGATACTGATCCATGATGATCAGCTGTTCCACATAATTCCTCAACACATCATAACTGACCTGGTTTTCCGGGGACAGACGATCATACATGATCGCGTCCATCTGGGCCAGGACATCTTTGTTCTCTTCCACGGCTGCCGCGTAATCGTCCACGGAGATCGTGCCAAGGGTCACTTCCGGCTTTTGGATAAAATACCGCTCATAATCCTTGACATTATAGTGCATGGTCAGATAGTCGGATTCCATGGTATCTATCCACTGACCCATCATCCACTGTTCAAAATACGCATCCTCATCACGCATCTCTTCGTTCGCGCGGGCGGAAAAACTTCCGCAAAAACCGCTCAGACAGAAAACCAGTGCCAGGACGAGGGCAAGGATCTTTTTGATTTGTTTCATCGAATCGTACTCCTTTATATGTTCTTGCTTTTAGACAGTAAATGTGATCTCACGTCCGCCGTTTTCATATGGGATCAGTTCGACACCGGCGGCTTTCAGGATCATCCGGGAAGCGATAAACTTGCTCTGATCCGCGTACTTATCCGACTCGTAGATCATGGTACGAATACCTGACTGCACGATCGCCTTGGCGCATTCGTTGCAGGGGAACAGCGTCACATAGATCTTCGCACCGGCCAGGGTACCGCCGCGGAAATTCAGGATCGCGTTCAGTTCCGCGTGCGTCACATACATGTACTTGGTATCCAGATCACGCTCCGCTTCTCTGTCCCACGGAAACTCATCGTCCGACAGCCCGCGGGGAAAGCCGTTGTAGCCGATCGACAAAATCTTGTTGTCCTCACCCACGATGCAGGCGCCTACCTGTGTTCCGGGGTCTTTGGAGCGCATGGCGGCCAGTTTGGCGATTCCCATAAAATATTCATCCCAACTGATATAATCGGTTCGTTTCATCGCTTTTCCTCCCTTGAAACCATTACCGTCACAATAACGATATAATCCAATCTATTATATAAATAAACCACTGCTTTTGGCAATGGTTTTTCAAACTTTAATCGGTTCAATTCTGATGTCTGAGGATCCGGCTCCTGTGCTCGATCTTCTCCTTCTTTTCGAAACGCTGCCTGTGTTCTGTATCGGAACGTTTGGTGGGGATCTCACCGGCATCCATAAGGGCTCGTTTGGTGAGCAGCGGTCCGAACAGTTCGTAGATCAGCACACTGAAAAGAATGATATTGCGGATCATCTGTCCGTACACCGGTCCCAGTGCCTGCGCGGAAACCACCATGCCCAGCGCGACGCCGGCCTGCGGGAACAGGGTGATGCCCAGATGTTTGACGACTTTCTCTTCACAGTGCATCGCCTTCGAACTCCATCTGGCTCCCAGATATTTGCCGAGACAACGGACCAGGATATAGATAACACCCACCAGAATCGTCAGCGGATAGCGGAAAACGCCCAGTTCCAGCTCCGCACCGGAAAGAACGAAAAATACCGCGTAGACAGGCACGGTCCACTTGGCGGAACGCTGCATGATATCGACGGAATACTCGCTCAGATTGCAGAAGATCGTTCCCAGCATCATACAGACGAGCAAAGAAGAAAACCCGATCTTCACTCCGCCGCCCAGATCAAATTCCAGAGAAGAAAGCGCGATCGTCATGATCACGAACGCGATCGTGAGCGACAGGCGGTTCGAGTTGGAGAAGAAAAGCTTCTCCAGCTTCGTCAGCAGCCATCCCATAGCTGAACCGAGGATCAGGGAGAACACGATCTCCAGCAGCGGATTCACCGCAACGGACACGACAGAAAGAGAACCGCCGTCGATCGCCGACGCGATACCGAAGGATACGGCAAATACTACCAGACCCACCGCGTCATCCAGTGCGACGATGGGAAGCAGCAGATCCGTCAGAGGTCCTTTCGCCTTATACTGACGAACGACCATCAGGGTCGCGGCCGGTGCGGTCGCGGACGCGATAGCGCCAAGCGTGATCGCCACGGGAAGAGGCAGGACCTTCGGCCCCAGTACGAAATGGAGCGCGATCATCACCGCGTCCACAAAGAGCGTGGCAAGCACCGCCTGAACGATACCGATCACGGTTGCTGTCCTGCCGGTATGTTTCAGCTGTCCCAGGCGGAACTCATTGCCGATATCGAACGCGATGAATCCCAGCGCGACACTGCTGATCACGTTTACGGATTCCACTTCCTCGATCGATCCGAATCCCAGTCCGGGAACACCGATCGCACCGAGTACATACGGACCTACGATCACACCCGCGATCAGAAAAGCCGTTACATCCGGCAGTTTCAAATTCATTTTTTTAAATAAACGAGTCATCATCAGACCCGCGAATAAAGCAAAAGCAGTTGCTAAAAGCGTACTCATAAAATATCTTACTCCTTCGGGCCTTAAGAAAAGCCCAAGGACGTATTCTACCACTTTTCTCCGTTAGATTCCATTAAAAAACCCACAAACTTTTCCGCTTTGCGCGGTCTTGTTTGTGGGTTTTTATCTTATTGCTGCTTCAGGCTTTCTTCCGCGATCCGGCGCACTTTGGAAAGATTCCAGCCCTGCTGCTGAGCGATCCGTGAAAGATCATCGAACTCAAACTTCGCCCGTTCAGTATCATATCCCGCGACCTTCTTGAGCCGGACCGGTCCGTATGGCGTAGAGACGGTCTCAAATTCCCGTGTCAGGACATTCCGGTAAGTGACGGCTTCGCGGACGCCGATCGTCGTCGTATACTTGAACATCAACCGGACGAGTTCCTGTTTCTTCGACTCCAGACAAATGACACGAATCAGCGTGCCCGGACGGTTTTTCTTCATACCGATCGGGATCGTATAGACGTCCGACGCACCGCCCTCAAACAAACGTTCCATGGCAAAGCCGATCTCCTCCGCCGTCATGTCGTCCACATTGCAGCTCAGTTCCAGAACGACATCCTCCGGCGTCTTGTCTTTGGGAATATAATTCCTGACCAGAGGTTCATCCTGCATAGGCGCCTTCTGCTCTGCCGGTTTGTCCGTCGTTTCTCCCACCAGGATCCGGACACAGTTCGCGCGCGGGAAGTCTTTCTTTCCCATACCATACCCGATCGCCGAGACCGTCATGGGCGGCATGACATCGAACCGGTCCACGAAATGTTTTAGAAGAGCCGCGCCTGTAGGCGTGCAGAGCTCACCCATGATGTCCGTGCTGTAGATAGGAATATCTTTCAGGATCAGCGCGGTCGCCGGCGCGGGTACAGGCAGGATGCCATGCGCGCACTTCACTGTTCCCGAACCGACATGGATCGGAGATGCCACGATCTGATCCGGTTTCAGGTTATTGATCAGATAGCACACAGCGACGATATCCGCCACCGCGTCCATCGTACCGACTTCATGGAAATGGATCTGGCTGATCGGCGCGCCATGGACCTGGCTTTCCGCCTCGGCAATGATCTGATAGACCGCCAGCACATCTTTCTCTACCTTTTCCGGCAGGGCAAGATCCCAGACGATATGCTCGATGGCATGCATCCCGGTATGGGTGTGGGTGTGGCCGTCATGAGAATGCTCATGGTCGTGATGGTGTTCATGTTCATGTTCATGCTCATGGTCATGCTCATGGTCGTGATCGTGATGGTGCTCGTGCTGCACATACTTGTGCATCTGTTCATCTTCTTCCGTCCCGTCTACTGTGACTGTCATGTGGGAACCGGTGATCCCGCACTTTTCCGCCTTCTCCAGACTGTAGTTCACCTTCGGGATCCGAAGCGCGTTCAACCTGGAAACGTAGGCTGCCTTCAGAGGGCTTAAATCCAGCAGCGCCGCTGTCAGCATATCGCCGGCCGCACCCATGGAACAGTCAATGTACAGAGTTTTCATAGTCTATCCTCCTTTTAACACCCTCGATCATCAGCGGCAGTTCCAGTCCGTTTTCTTCCAGCAGCTTCTGATCATACAGTATTTTTTCCGTTTCATCATCACAGACGATCTTTCCTTCGTCCAGCAGGATCGTCCGTGAACAGGTATCCAGGATCAGGTCAAGATCATGCGTCACAATGATCTTCGTCCCTGAAAGCTCCCGAAACAGTTCTATGAATCTCCGCCGGTTTTTCGGATCCAGCGCGATCGTCGGCTCATCGAACAGCAGTACTTCCGGCTCCAGAGAAAGGACCGTTGCCAGAGAAACCAGTTTCTTCTGTCCGCCGGACAGTTCCAGCACCGAGAGGGACCTTAGATCCTGCGTTCCGGTTTTTATAAGTGCTTCCTCCACTCTTTTTTTCACTTCTTCCGTGCTAAGCCCGTAATTCTTCGGACCAAAGCCTATATCCGCCTCGACGGTCGGCATGAACAGCTGAGTGTCGCTGTCCTGGAAGACATAGCCTATCTTTTGCCGGATCTTTGCCAGATTTTTCTTCCCGACCGATTCAGAATCGATCATGATGCTTCCTTCCTGCGGAAAGATCAGCCCTACCATCAGTTTGAGAAGTGTCGATTTGCCGGCGCCGTTCGGCCCGATGATCCCCACACTCTCGCCTTTCTCTATCGTAAAGGAAAGATCGTCTAAAATCTTTCCCCTTTCTTTCGTATACGCAAAACCAACATGTTCAAATCGTATCATCCGCATCTACCTGCCCGTAAAGATTGATCCAATCAGTGAAAAGACCGGAAGAAAACGGAAAAGACAAAGGCTGGGAACACAAATGAGCAGATAGACCGTACTCTCCTTATTCCATTTCTCTTCTCCGGCAAACGTTTCTTCCGGCTTATAGCCGCGAAGCTCCATGCTCTGATAAACTTTCTCCGCCTTATCCATGCTGCGGATCATCATGGAACCCACCAGAGATCCCCAGACGGAAAAATGGATCCCCTTCTGCCCTGGTGCCCGCAGCCTGTATGCTGTCCAGACATCGGAGGCCTCCTGAATCATCAGACCCAGATACCGGTAGATCAGATAGATCACATTGATCAGCAGGACAGGGACTTTCAGCTTCAAGAGCGCGGAAAGGATCCCGTTCATTCCGGTCGTGACCGCCAGGAAATATGCGGAAAGAAGGGCCAGAGCGCCTTTCAGAAACAGTGAAACAAAGGCGATCATCCCACGGGAGATGACGACATGTCCCACTGTAAGCGCCGGTACTCTGTCCAGGATGGGATTGGCGATCCCGACAAAAAACAACAGGGCGAAAAGGCCCCACATCTTACGAAAACACTGACCGGCGGATAATCCGCCGATCAGTGCGTATGCGTACAGCCAGACCCCCATCGCCAGCACCACGTCCAGATGATCTCTGGCGCAGGAAGTCACCAGCACCAGAAAAAGGATCGTGGTCAGAAACTTTGCCAGCGGATGGATCTTCCGGTAAAGGCTTTCCTCTCCCGACGTTTCCATCATCTGCAGGCTTCGTCTGGCTTCAGTCCATTTATCCATTCGCTTCTTTCTTTTTACGGATCTTCATCAGCGCACCGGCACCGGCCAGTACGCCGAAAGTAATGATACAGCCCACGATACCCGAAACGGTCGTTCCGACAGCGCTCTCCGAATCCTTAAATGCGTAATCCGGCAGGAACGAGGTGGATTCCTGGATTTTTTCCGTCGTTTCGTAGATCTGCTTTTCCGCCGCCTCGATCTCCGTATCACCGGTCAGACGCTCGATAGACCACTCCAGCCCATCCGGATAGGAAGAAGCCAGAAGTGAAAGACCGCCGCCGATCAGAAGGAAGGTCACGATCAGAATGACCAGCGTCGTCTTATAGGAGAACCGGCCCGCTTTTTCCTCCGCCTCTACATTCCAGAGAAGCGACGGTCTCGCTTCATGGATGAAGCAAAGCACCGCGGCCGTGATCAGACCCTCGACGAATCCGATCGCCAGATGAATCGGCTGCATCGCGGCAAGGAACGTACCGAAAGGCAGCACGGTGATTCCGGAGATCAGTGTCTCAATGGTAACAGAGAACGCGCCAAGCTGCAGTGTCAGCACGCATCCGACGATCGACGCCAGAATGATCCTTCCCTTCGTCGCGCCTTTCTTCATAAAAGCTTTCCAGATCAGCGCACCCACGAAGCATCCGTAGAATGCCATATTCCAGACATTCGCGCCGATCGCGAGAAGACCGCCGTCCGCAAAGAACAGGCACTGGATCAGCAGGACGCCGATCATACTTAAAAAGCCCGCGTACGGTCCCAGGATCGCGGTCAGAAGAAAACCGCCGCAGAGATGACCGGATGAACCGGTCCCGGGGATCGTAAAGTTGATCATCTGGGTCGCGAAAACCAGCGCTCCCATGACGCCCATTGCGGGGATCTTTTTCTTGAAATCCGGATCTTCCACGACCTTTTTGATCGAATATCCGGCTGCCGCCGCGCTCGCAGCGATCATCACGCCTCCCACTGCCGGGGAAAGCAAAGCATCTGCCATGTGCATAAGAAACTCCTCCTGTTAATCCTCCAGGGTGAGCTTCGCCTTTTTCAGTGCCAGAAGGATCAGCGGAACGACGATCAGATGGATCACGATCCCCACGCTCGTATTCACGAAATAAGCCGTGATGAACGCCGAGAACCCGTATTCCTGTCCGCGTACGCCGAGCAGGACCGCCTGGCAGAGACCGCCGACGATCCGTCCGATGATCATCGCGATGATCAGGCTGAGATACGTCCTGGGCCAGAAGTTCATCTTTCTGAAGGCTTTATTGAGAAGTCCTGTCAGGAGCCCATAGGTCCCCAGTTCGAACGCCATCGCGATCGCGGTCGGATAGAGTTTGGGCATCTGAAAGACCAGTGATCTCAGCAGCGGGCTGATGATCCCTACCGCCAGCCCGTACCAGGGTCCGCACAGAAAACCGCAGAGAAACGCGGGAATATGCATGGGAGATATGCCCTGCATAAAGATCTGTACCTGTCCCAGGAACAGCGGCAGCACCATCGCCAGCGCGATGCAGACTGCGGAATAAACGATCTTTCGAATGCGCAGTGAGTTTTTCATGATTGTCCTCCACAGATGAGTCCGGAAACAAAAAAGGTACCCACCCGAAATATACCGCTCCAAGCGCTTCCGCGCCACGCGGCTCCGCTGCTGCGGCTATGGTAGATACCTTCTTGATATCCGATTACTTTATCCATTATAGGAAACTGTCGTTGTTTTGTCAAGATAGTTTCCCCGGAAACTTTAATGCTTCACCGGAAGGATTCGGATCAGCACGATATCCAGTCCCACATAGACCAGCATCTGGATAAGGAAGTGCAAGAAGTAGACATTTCCGGTCGCCAGCTGCAGGTAGAAAAATGGCGGCAGGAGATACTGAATATACCGGATCGAGCGGAAATTAAGAAATACCGGGCAGACCGCCAGCAAAAACAGCAGAATGATCGGTACCATGATCGAAAGCGCTTTTTCTCCCCCCAGCCGTCCGATCCCCAACCGGATCAGATCACAGAAAGCGGCTCCGGAGATCACCGTCATTATCATCAGGAGGATCTCCCGCGGTAGATCCGGCGCCAGCCCTACTCCAAGCAGCGTCAGGATGATCACCGCCGCGACCGGAAGCATCGTCGCCAGATAGTACGCATAGACGGTTCCGATCAGCCTGGATCTCTTCACCCAGGTCAGAAGACCGGACCGCTTGTCCTTTTCGATCAGGATCGAAGCGCTGAAACCTGCCGTTATCAGCAGGACGATCAACAGGCCCCGGACCGGCGACAGCAGGTAACTGGTCTCCAGCGCTTCCTGGATATCTCTGGAGCCCTCAATGGACTCCATCACGATAATGTTGCCATCCGTCGCCTTCAGCCCGTAATGATCCCGAAGCGTCTCCTCCGTCACCTCCGTAACGCCTACATCCGTACGGATGAAATCTCCGTAGATCTCATAGGAGATATACGGGAAGAGCCGCATAAACAGGATCTCTCTCGAAAGCCGTAAGAATACGTTGTCAAAACGCTCGTAGACCAGTACCAGCGCGTTATCTTCCGTCACTCTTCCCGGCTTGTCCGTGATCATCTGATGGATCTTTTCATCCAGATCCTCCGGGAAGATCCAGGCGGCGTCCGCCCGTCCTTCCCTTACCGTTTGTATCGCTTCCTCTCCGGTTTCGCAGATGATAAACGAAACGATCCTGGAATCCAGCTTGTCCACGATATCCTGATAGATCACCTGATCCGTATCATAAGAGGAGACCGTGATCGTCAGCGCTCCGGACTTGGATCCCGCCGTAAACCAGAGAAGAAGTCCGAAGACCGGCGCCAGCAGCAGAATACAAAGATAGCCTGGCCGGCTGCAGGTACGGCGAAGCAGAAGAACAAACCATTTCAGAAAATGCTTCATCCTCTGATCCTCCTCTCCCGGGCCAGCACACAAAGCCCGAAAAGTCCCAGGCACCAGATCAGGATGGAACATAAAGCCGGCAGATGAAACTGTTTAAGAAGACACTGGCCTATATACAGGATAGAAGCCCCTACCGGCTGATAGAGCGGAAGCTTCTGAAAGATCTCCGGGAAAAAACTGATCGGATACAGACATCCGGAAAAATAACCCAGAAAGATCGAAAGCATGAAGATCAGGATCAGGCTGCCCTGCACGGAACGGATCCCCTCATAGATGATCAGCTGTGTCAGACTGATCAGGATCACGACCGGTATGATGAGGACCAGTACTTTCAGCGCCTCAGGACCCGAAAGGTTATAAAGTTCCCCGATCAGTCCGGTCCTCTTACAAACGAAATATGTCACGGCTCCGACGAACAGACCTTCCATCATCAAAAGCGCGCTGTGAACGATCAGTGCCGAAAGAATCTGCCTTACTCCTCCAATGCCGGATCGCATCTTCAGCAGCTGATAAAGCGGCTTCTGATCCTTCAGGTAAAGCGGAGCCAGACTGATCCCGGATAGCAGCAGGAACAGCACGAATATACCTGTGCCGATCCCTCCGGTGATCGAAAGCTCGTCCCGGATCCCGATCGTCTGTACGTCGAGATAATCCTCTCTTTCCAGAAAAGCCCCGCCGTAACGAAGCAGCATCTCATCTCCCAGGATATCGACCCGCAGTCCTTCTCTCGCTCCGGATACGATCAGCTGCATCCCGTAGATACTGCTCTGTACCTCGATCAGCATCGAGGCCAGACTTTCTACGATCTCATCGACCTGCTGCGTTCCGATCGTTACGACGCCGTCCGTCGAAACATAGCGAATCGGTTTGTCATCCGCATAGGCGCCGACCGATTCGACAAAACCATCCGGGATCAGAAAGTACGCGTTGACCCGGCCGGACATGATACCGCTTTTCGCTTCTTCCTCCGTCATGGGAAGAAGTTCGACCGTATATTTGCTGTTATCGAAGTTTTCCAGCGCATAAAGACCCAGCTTCAGTTCAGGCGCCGCGTCGATATCTCCGACCAGGCCCAGTCTGACCTTCTGCTGTGATTCATCCCCCTGCTGATTTTGGATCAGCTGGGCGCCGATCGCGCCGGAAAGGACCAGCAAAATGAGATCGATGAGAGCGATCGTCGGTAAGAGCCGAAGCGCCCGTTTCCACTCCAGATGTAAAAACCGTCTCATTGGATCGCCTCTAACAGTTTATCGCCATCCCCGTCATAGGGATACGGAGTGAGAACCCCATTTTTCAGCACGTAAACATACCGGCAGATCGAAAGTTCATCCAGATCGTGTGTGGATAAAATGACGTTGCCGCCTCTCTGACAGTGGATCCGAAGATAGGAAAGGATCTGTTTCTTGCAGGGAAGGTCCAGTGCCGCGCAGGCTTCGTCCAGCAGCAGGATCGGAGGATCTTTCGCGACTGCGCATCCGATCGAAAGCCGCTTTTTCATCCCGCCGGACATATCTTTCACTCTGGTTTTCAGGAATTCCCCGATCCCCAGAATATGAAGCGGACCGTTTTGAAGACTTACATTCATCTCCTCTTTCCCGTACCATAAAAGGAGGTTGTCTCTGGCTGAGAGTTCATCCATGAGCGGTGTGCCCTGAGGAATATAACCGACCAGAGAAGAAAGCCTTCTCTCATCTGTCAGAAGATCCGTCCAGCCGTTCGAGGTCTGCATGAGAAACCGTCCCTGATCCGCTTTCTGGATCCCTGCAAGGATCGATAAAAGCGTAGACTTGCCGGAGCCGTTGACGCCCACGATCCCGACAGCGGCTCCCGCGCATGCAGAAAAGGATGCTCCTTCAAGCACCCTTTTTCTTCCGTACTTACGATAGATCTGATCTATGCTGAGATTCGGCACGTAATGATCCTCCAATTAAAACCCGGGCGTCATACTGGAACTGCCGGGAATCGTACTTCTGAGATAATCGATCAGTTCATCCGGCAGATCGGTCTTTTCCAGATCGTCCACAAAGTCCTGCAGATCGGAAGGTTTGATATTCTGTATCCAGGTCATATAATCCACCGCGCCTTTGACCTTATCCACTTCTTCCGCCTTCTTTGTCTTGCTTTCCATGGAGATGGTCAGGAACGGTTCGTCGTCCGTCAGGATCTGGAAAGTGATCTTTCCTTCGGAATCCGTCGTTTTTCCTTCCACAAGGATACCGACATCCGACAGGATACTCTTGAACTGATTCAGATACCGGGAAAGGCCGGCCGCCTGGAATGCTTCCTTGGTCGGATAGATCACGAGTTTACCGTCCAGGAAACCTTTCTTGAGCTGTTCCTTATCAAAGTCTTCCAGCTTGATCTCGGCGAATTCTTTCTCCATCATCTCAAGAGTCAGTGTGCCCGTCAACTTGTCGCCTTTTTTCGTTCCTGAGCCCGTGAGTGAGATACTTCCTTCGTTATATTTTGCTTCACTGCTGTAGGAAAGCTCCAGTCCGAACTTGCCTCCGGCTTCGCTCATGCCTGCGAAAAATTCATAGTCTCCATAGTTGATCTTACGGGCAACGATCTCACCTTTTCCATCGACCCAGACCTTCATTTCAATGGATTCATCCATTTTAATGTCGTCGATCTGATCCTCGGCCTTTTCCAGCTGTTCGATCACAAGATCATAGAAATCATCCTCATCCACGTTCGGTGTGCCCATCAGTCTCGGTCCGTAGATCGGAGCGACGCCTTTGATGAGTTTTTCAATATCCTCATCATCTTTGACCGCATCAAAGACTACCGCAAGAATATCTTTCATGTCGTCTTCATCGATCTCATAGGAAAGCGCGGTATATTTGCCGGAAACACCTTTGATCTTCAGGGTCTCGGTCTGCTTCGATACGCCTTTGATCTGATCCAGAACGAGCTGTCCGTAGCGTTTCATCAGGTTATTGGCAGTTTCCTCGTCCGGAAGAAGATCTGTCAGCTGTGTCAGGATAGAGGACGCGCCATACATCGTCGAACCCATGGAGATCGGGATCTGACCGCTGGTCATCATGGAGTAGGGATCGAATTTGATCCAGTCTTCCGAGAACTCCGGGACCTGCAGGTAATAAATGTTTTTGTTCGAATCGATCACCACGTTCAGGCTGAGGATCTTGTCGTCATTCAGATAGATGATCTCTTCCGCTTTTCCCATGCCCTCCGAGAAATTCGAGGAACCGGAGATCTTCACCTGCTCCAGCCAGTCAAAGTCCATCCTCATCCCGGTAGCGTTCAGAAGATCCAGCAGAGGTTCTTCCGGCTTCAGGCTCATATCGAACTCGACTCCGCGATCCTGCATATCGATGTTTTTCAGTACTACCTGATCATAGATCGTGCTGGCGGTATTCGCCGTATCATCGATATTACGGCCTTCGACGAACTGATAATATTTATCTGGCGAAGAGAATGTCCGCACAAAGAAGTTGCTGACCTGGCTCCAGAAAAAGACTGCCACGAGCGCAAGCACAAGAACGATGCCTCCGCAGATCCCTCCGATCACCAGTCCTTTTTTCTTCTTGCCGGTAGATGCGCCTTTCTGCTTCTTTGAGCGCTTTCCCTTTCCTGGCTCTTCATACTGCTGGAAAGGCGGAAGGTTTCCTCCCTGCGGAGCATTCTGCCACTGGTCGTATTGGCCCTGAGTATACTGACCCTGTCCGTACGGAACCTGACCGGTTTGCCATTGAGGCGCAGCAGGCTGCTGATACTGGGGCTGTGCGCCTTGTGCTTGTCCGTACTGACCTTGGTCATACTGGACTTGACCAGTTTGCCACTGCGGCGCGTTCTGAGCCGGAGCAGCGGGCGCCTGACCGGACTGGTAGCTTGGCTGACCATACCGGCTGAGCGGCTCCTGAGAAAAATCTTTGCCTGTCGGCGGCTGTGCCGGCTGCTGAGTCTGGTTTTTCAGACTGGCGCCGCAAAGGGGACAAAAAACACTGTCGTCAGGGATCTGTCTGCCGCAATGACCACAAAACATGTTTATTTACCTCACTCTTTCTTTGATATACTTGTTTGGAAAGATCCGATCTAATACATCTACTATATCGAACTTGCCGCAAAAATGCAATCACCAATTTGTATCATTCCGAAAGACGCGTTCTCTCCGCCGGTGACCCTTCCGGCGCGCACTCCTTTAAGGAGTAGATCACGCCGATCCGTCTGAACGGATCATCTCTGCATTCCTGATAAAGCCCGGAACCGGAAATTGGCTGCCGATCCAGTACCAGGTGCGGCGTCGCTCCCATATAAAGCGAGCGGAAATACGCGATCCCCGGGTCTCTCTCCTCGCTCTGCACCAGTGTCAGTCCCGTCGGCGGGATAAACATTCCGTGAAGGATCAGGTAGGGCGAAATATGCAGCAGATGCGAAAGGAGCATACACGTCACCCCGAGATGACAGAAGATCGCGATCGTTCTGTGATGAGGCTTTACCGCGCGGTAATAATAACCTTCCCGCTCATAGCCGTTTTCGGCAAGGATCTCGTCAAACTGATGCGTGACTTTCTGATAATACGCTTCGATATTCGGAAAACCGGAAAGAAGCGGTGTTTTCGTCCATGTATGGACGTCAAAGGCTTCCCTGTCTTTCGTCCAGTCCGCCGGATAGAAATCCCAGCAGATACTTTCCCTCCCCTGCCGGGGCTCCCGGATCCGTTCATCAAATTCCCGGAAAATATCAATGATCTCCGCCTTCTGTCCGAGCGCGCGCAGGGTCAGTGACGCGGTATCCCTTGCCCGTCCCAGCGGCGAGCAGTAGAACTTGTCGATATCATATCCCATACCGCCTTCCGCTGACATAAACCTGGCCAGCGCCTCTGCCTCCGCCCAGCCTTTCGCGGTGAGAGAATCGTGTTGATAATCAGGATCGCCGTGACGAATAAAAAGGATCTTCATGACTAAGCCGTCCTTTCCTGCAGATTGTATGGTCCATTGTACCATAGACGGTATCGAAAAGAAAGGCTTGCAATCCGTTCTTAAAACGAATATAGTGAAAATAAGTTTACCCATGCAAGGAGGTCATCATGTTCATCGAACGTGCGGCAGCCATCCCGCTGATCACTCATGATCCGTATTTTTCCATCTGGTGCGGTTCGGACCGTCCGACCGACAAAGATCCGATCCACTGGTCAGGCCTACCACAGGCACTGCGCGGACGTCTTCACGCCGGCGGCAGGACCTATGCTTTCCTGGGCGATCCCAAGGGACTGCCTGTGCTTCCTGTTTTTTCCATCAACGTGACGGCGCTTTCCACTGAATATATCTATACCTTCGGAGATCGGAAACTTTCCGTCCGTTTTACTTCTCCGCTCATTCCTTCCGATCTCGTGCTGCTTTCCCGTCCAGTCTCGTATATCGACTGCAGCCTCTCAGGTGAAGATCCCGCGGATGATATCGAGATCGAATTTCAGCTGGGGAGAAGTATCGTTTCGACCGATAATTCACTGATCATCGGTCATAATGGCTCTGTTCCTGAAATGCCGATGATCCACCCGGTGACGAACGAGACAGTCTATACGGCCGCCTATCGATATGCCGTTATGGGCCGGGCCGATCAGAAGCCACTTGGCTACAGCGGCGATAATCATACTGTCGACTTTGGCTATGCTTACCTCGCTTCCGCTGGTGATAGAGCCTGTCTTCGCTTCGATGCGGAAAACAGTCGCATTCTGTACCGCGAGCCCCTGCGGGGCGAAACGCATCTGGCAGTCGCATACGACGACCTTGTTTCCATCAACTATTTCGGCGAATGGGTCCGTGCTTACTGGACAAAGACATATGGAACGATCCAGAAGGCTATCGGCGCCGCCATCGCGGACCGGGAGATCATCCTTTCTCTTTGCCGGAAACAGGATGCAAAGGTCGAGCAGGACGCGCGGGCGGCCTGTCCCGGCGATGATTATGCTCTTCTTTGTATTTTTGCTTTCCGCCATACGCTCGCGGCTCATAAGCTCATCGAAAACAGTGAAGGCGAACTTGCTTTCCTTTCCAAGGAAAATGACTCGAACGGCTGTATCGGAACGGTCGATGTGAGCTATCCTTCCACCCCGCTTCTTCTGCTGGAAAACCCGGATCTAGTCAAAGGGCTGATGAATCCTGTCTTTCGCTTTGCTTCCTGTCCGGTCTGGGAATTTGATTTCGCGCCGCATGACGTCGGTCGTTATCCCTACGCGTGGGGGCAGGTCTACGGCGTTAATCCCGCACATCGCGATCTAGCGTGGACCCATCATCAGGGCGGCGTCTATCCCCCGTTTTATCAGTACCCCTCCGGCCTGGATGTCTACTCTCTGCGCGGTCAGATGCCGGTGGAAGAATGCGGTAACATGCTGATCATGGCCGCTGCCTGCTGCCTGAAGGACGGTTCCGCCGCTTACGCGCTTCCCCACATGAAGACACTGAGAAAATGGACCGGTTATCTCGTCACCTACGGAGAAGATCCCGGCGAGCAGCTTTGTACAGACGATTTTGCCGGCCATCTGGCACATAATGTCAACCTTTCCGCCAAAGCGATCATGGGCGTGGAAGCCTTTGCTCAGATCCTTTCGCTGGCCGGCGAAAAGCAGGAAGCCGAAAACTACCATGAAATAGCGCAGAAAATGGCCAAAAGTCTGGAAAAACGATCCTTTGCCGGGGATCATTACAGTCTGGTCTATCCTTCATCCGCGGGCGATACCGCTTACAAAGATACCTGGAGTCTCAAATACAACATGATCTGGGACCGTCTGTTCGAGTCTCGTCTGTTTGATCCCAGTATCTTTGAGATCGAGACCGATACGTATGTGAAAAAGGCAAATCCCTACGGAACACCGCTGGATAACCGCAGTACCTATACCAAAAGCGACTGGATCCTCTGGTCTGCCGCACTGACGGATTCCAGAGAAAAACGGCACTCTCTGATCCGTCCGGTCGCCCGTTTTCTTCAGGAGACGCCGAGCCGCTATCCCTTCTCGGACTGGTATTTCACCGATACAGGTCTTTACCGTGCCTTCAAGGGAAGAAGTGTACAGGGCGGCATCTTCATGCCGGTCCTGACCGATCAGAGTCTCTTTTCGATAAATAGTTGACGAGATAGACAGTTTAGCCTATAATGCTTTTTATGACCTTATTTATTTTCCTGTGAGGTGTGTAAATATGCCTGTTAAAATTCTCGCAGACAGCACCTGCGATCTTTCCCCTGAACTGATAGAAAAATATCATATTCAAATCCTTCCCCTGCACGTTATCCTGGGTGATCAGGAATATCGGGACGGTGTGGATATCACTCCTGCCGAGCTCTATGCATGGTCAGACGAGCATCAGCAGACGCCCAAGACCTCGACTCCTTCGGTCGATGAGATCATGGACGCGCTCCAGCCTTTCGCGGACGGAGATCCTTCTCAGGAAGTCGTCCTGTTCTCGATCTCCTCTCAGATGTCCGGATGCAACAACATCATGCGGATGGCTGTTCGCAATCTCAAGCTGGAAGACCGTGTCTTTGTGATCGATTCCGCCAACCTTTCGACCGGTATCGGTCTGAGTGTCATTGAAGCGGCGATCAAGGCATCCGAAGGCTGCTCTGCCGCTGAGATCGTCGAACATGTCGAGAGCCTTCTTCCCAAAGTCCGTGCTTCTTTCGTCGTCGATACGCTGACCTATCTTCATCGCGGCGGCCGCTGCAGCGGCCTGACCGCTCTTCTTGGCGGCGCTTTCCGGATCCATCCGGAGATCGTCGTGGAAGATGGTGCCATGCATCCTTCCCGCAAATATCGCGGAAAATATGATCAGATCATTCTCAAATACGCGAAAGATCTGGAAAAGGATCTTTTGAATGCCCGCCCAGACCGGGTTTTCGTCACGCATTCTCCCGCCGATCCCAAGACTGTGCAGGCAGTCCGTGAATATCTGGAATCCCTCCACTACTTTAATGAGATCCTCGAGACCCGTGCCGGCAGCGTCATCGCCAGCCACTGCGGTCCCGGTACGCTGGGTGTTCTGTTCATCAGCAAATAATGATGAATGAGGCATATCATGAGCAGAAAAACGAAATCGGATAAAAAGAAGAATCCGACGATCAAGGCAAAGATCCAGGAAAAGCTGAAAGAGACCGCCAATCAGAAGATCGACGAACTTCTGGAACGTGGAGACTCGCTCACGAAGGGCGATCTTGTCCGGATGGCCAAGGGCATGATCAAGCAGGAAATCGACAAGAAGACCCCTGCTCCCCTGAAGAAGACCAAAGATCCTACCGGTCTTCCCGGTGTTCTCTCCCGTTCCGCGAAACTCGGTTCGACAGGCGCATCGATTCCCAAGCCGAACCGCGCAAAACGAAAAGACCTTCGAAAAAAGCGCCGCGCGGACAAAAAACAAGCCAAACGACGCGACAAAGCTATCGGCCTGGCCTCCTTCGGCCTGCTGCTGGTAGTCGGAATCCTCTATAAGGTGACCAGCAAACTGTAAGTACAAAAAAGCTCCCCGCCGGAGATTTTTCCGCGGGGAGTTTCTTATTATCTGTACGATCAGAAGAAGGTCGCGACTTCCTGCTCGGGCGCCGCGCAGCGCTGAATACTGATCGTATTCAGGATGGGGCCTTTCCGGGCATAGAGTTTGTGGAACTTGAAGTCGATCTTTAAGGTCGCTTCGTACCAGCTCTGCGTTTCGAGCGCCAGATCTTTCTTTCCGATCGCGACCAGCGAGCAATACTGGATATCCTGTACGCAGCAGGTCATGATCTGACGGCCGAACGCGTATACACCGGGTTCGAACCGGGGATTTTTCACCACGATCCCCTTCATCCGGACCGTCTTTCCGATCCACTTCTTCGGCTCTTCGGTAATATCTCTGTACCAGAGTGCGAAGTCTTCATCCTTTACTTCGATGATATCCGCATCCATGTCGAAAGGCAGCGGGTCTTCGATCATATCTTCTTCCACATTGCCGTCCGTATATTCATATACGATCTGCGCGCGGCGGGTCGTACCGCGGACGATCTTATGGAAAGGCATTTTATCCATATCCCTGGTGAAACGACTGAAAATGACCATCTCCGCGCTCTGAAGCTTGTCGACCACCAGGGATCGCATATTGTTGTTGTAAGTAAGGAAAGTCGTCGAATCCACCAGGAAGAATTCCTGATACACCGCCCAGGCGTCCGGCATGTTCTGATACAGCGAATTGAGCTGCCACATACCGTTCATCTCAATGATGACCTGTTTGCAGTTGTTTTTATTCAGCAGATACGTCAGGATCTTCTCCGACAGATCGATCTCCTGCTCTACGAGCTCGACGAAAACATTCTGTTTTTTCAGCCCTTCAATATCATATTCCTCTTCGCCCTCTTCACAGAGCAAAAGGAGTGTTCTTTCACCGGAACGAAATGCCGGATCCGTCAGGGCTACCTGTTTGATGAAGCGGGTCTTGCCTGCTTCGAGAAAACCGGTAAAGAGGAAAACCGGGATATCCGGCTGCTGTTGTTGTGGCATTTCTTCTCCTTTCAGTCAGACGAGATCTTACGCGAACAACGCCTCGAGAGCTTCTTCCTTCAGCTGGGAGCCGATGACGCAGAAACGTCCGGTCACGATCGCGCTGCCGGGACGAATATCCAGCTCACCGGGAACGTAATCGAAGTGGATCCAGCTTCCGTCTTCCGCCTGAACGATACCTTTGGAACGAAGCACGATACCGTAGGTCTCTTCGTCGTTCAGCGCTTCCAGGATCTTCTGGATCTTCTCTACCGTATACTTATGGCTGGTTTCCTTTCCCCAGCTCTCAAAGATCTCATCCGCGTCATGGCCATGATGATGGTGATGATGTTCATGGTCATGTTCGTGTTCATGCTCATGCTCGTGCTCGTGTTCATGCTCATGCTCATACTCGTGTTCATGCTCATGTTCATGTTCGTGCTCGTCATCATCGTGATGATGGTGATGGTGGTGGTGCAGCTTCTCATGCTCTTCCGCCGCGATCTCGTTCAGTCTGGCGGTCTCATCGGCCAGCGCCTTGAGTTCTTCGGTCAGCGTGCTCTTATGCTCCATCGCTTCGAGGATCTGCTTTCCGGAAAGCTGATCCCACGGAGTCGTGATAATGGTCGCAATCTGATTCTGCGCTTTCAGAAGCTCCACGCAGGCATCCAGCTTCTGCTCGGAGATCCCATCCGTACGGGAAAGGATGATCGAGTTCGCGTGACCGATCTGGTCATTATAAAATTCTCCGAAGTTTTTCGCGTACATACGGCATTTGTTCGCGTCCGCGACTGTGGTAAAGCTGTTCAGCTCCACCCCTTCAATCCCCAGGTTCTGCACCGCACGGATCACATCCGAGAGCTTGCCGACGCCCGAGGGCTCGATCAGGATACGATCCGGCGCGAACTGTGCCATGACCTTTTTCAGCGCTTCACCGAAATCACCTACCAGCGAGCAGCAGATGCAGCCCTGGCTCATTTCCGTGATCTCGACGCCCGCGTCCTGCAGAAAACCGCCGTCGATGGCGATCTCACCGAATTCGTTCTCGATCAGCACCAGCTTTTCACCCTGGAACGCTTCCGCGATCAGTTTTTTGATCAGTGTGGTCTTTCCGGCACCCAAAAAGCCGGAGAAAATATCGATCTTTGTCATTTTGTATATTCCATCCTTTCATAATTCTTTCAATTCCAAACAGATATTGTACCTCTTTTACGCTCAAAATGCAAGTGCTTTCACCGAAAATAGTTTACACAGAAACCATTCTTCAAATGACTTGAAAAAGGATCCGTTTTCTGCTACCCTGAAATCAATGACAATGTAATGAGGTGCGCTATGACACATACCATCGTCCTTGCCGGCGGATGCTTCTGGGGCGTCCAGGCTTATCTCTCCGGGATCCGCGGCGTCCCTTCCACTGAGGTCGGCTACGCCAACGGCGATCCTGGCATCGAAAACCCTTCCTATGAAGCGGTGCGTTATGAAAACATCGGCCACACCGAAGCAGTCCGGACTGTTTTCGATCCTGCTCTTTGTCCGCTTTCCGCCCTTCTAAGGCTCTTTTATGAGATCATAGACCCTACTGAGGTAGACCGTCAGGGTCACGATGTCGGTCATAATTACCGGACAGGCGTCTACTATCTGCAGGATGCAGATCGTCCCGTCATCGATGAAACTGTCTGGGAACTGCAGCAAAAATATAGTACCCCTCTCGCCATGGAAGTTCTTCCTCTTGAGAATTTCTGGCCGGCTGAGGAATACCATCAGGAATATCTCGACAAAAATCCCACCGGATATTGCCATGTTCCTCTGGCAAAGATCCGGTGGGTCAGAACGGTCGATCCTAAAGATTTTCAGTGATTATTCCCGGGCTTCTTCTGAAGCTTCCTCCGGAGTTTCTTCCGGTTTTTCTTCTGCCTTCTCACCGGCATCTTTCGGTGTGAAGGCTTTTTTCACGTCCCCCGTGAATTTGTTCCAGTTCTTTTCCGCTTCAAGCCGCTGCTCTTCTGCCTTGGCGGCGCGGGCTGCCTTATCGGCGGCGGCTTTCGCTTCCTGTTTGGCTTTTTCGGCTTCCGCCTCGGCCTTCAGACGTTCGTCCATCGTTTTCCGGGCGTCTTCCCGCTCTGCCGCCAGGTTCTTTTCCTTTTCGATCTTGGCAAGCTCCTCTTCCTCCAGAACACGGTAGGCTACCTTTCCTACCAGTGTCTTGGGAAGATCGTCGCGGAACTCGATATCATACGGCAGCGCGTATTTCGCGATATGCTTTTTACAGTAATCCATGATCGCGCTCTTCACGTTCTCATTGGGAGAATATCCCTTTTTGAGCACGACAAAAGCCTTGACCTTCTGCACCTTGATCGGATCCGGGACGCCGATCACACAGCTCATCTGGACATATTCATTGCCGTCCAGCACATTTTCCATCTGCGAAGGATAAACGTTGTAGCCGTTGGTCACGATCATTCTCTTGATCCGCTGACGGAAGTAGATGAAGCCTTCGTCATCCATGATACCCAGATCACCGGTATGGATCCAGGTCAGCCCGTCCGCATGGACGCGGCGTGTATCTGCCGTTTCCTCCGGCTGGTTGATGTATTCCAACATCACGGAAGGACCGGCCAGACAGATCTCGCCTTCCTCGCCGTAGGGGACTTCTTCTTCCGTACCGGGTTTGACGATCTTATAGTAGGTGTCCGGGAAAGGAATTCCGATACTGCCTTCCTTCTGTTTATGGATCGGGGTCAGGCAGCTGGCCGTGACGCATTCGGTGGTACCATATCCCTCACGGACAGTGATCGGTGCGTGATGCTCCTTCAAAAACGCGTCAAAACGCTTTTTCAGTTCGATGGAAAGCGAATCTCCACCGCTGAATACGCCTTTCAGACAGGAAAGATCCAGATCCGCAATGGTATTATTCCGAAGCAGCGCTTCATAAAGAGACGGGACCCCCGCGATGAAGTTCGGCCTGTATTTACTCAGCATTTCCGCGTACGTTTTCGCGTTGAAACGCGGGATCAGGATACAATATCCGCCAAAGGCCATCATGGTATGGATCGAAACACCCAGCCCAAACCCGTGGAACATCGGCATGACCGCCAGCATTTTATCGCCTGGCGTGAAGATGGGATTCGTTGCGTAAACCTGCGCGGCCAGCGCGTTGAAATTCAGGTTGGACAGTGCGATTCCTTTGGAAACACCGGTGGTACCGCCGGAATACAGGATCGCCGCCGGATCATCGGGCTGACGCTTAACCTTAAATATCTCGATTGTCTTTCCTCTCTTAAGGAAATCTTTCCACATAACGATCCGCGGTTTCCTGGGAACGGAAGCGATCTTTCTTCCCTGGGTGAGGTAATATCCGACTTTCATCGGGACGGACAGTTCATCCGCGACAGACGTTACGATCAGAGCCGGCAGATCTACTGCCTTCATGACATTCTCAAACTTGGGATAGAACTGATCCAGCGTCAGTGCCGCCACTGAAGCGGAATCGCGCAGATAGAATGCGATCTCGCTCTCCGCGGAAAGCGGATGGACCATGCTGGCTACCGCGCCGACCAGGTTCACCGCGTAGAACATATTCAGGCATTGCGGGCAGTTCGGCATACAGATCGTGACCCGGTCGCCTTCCCGTACGCCGATCGCTTTCAGCGATTTGGCGCATTCTTCGATCTTGTTCCACATTTCGGCATAGGTCGTCTCCCGGCCCATAAATTCATACGCGATATAGTCCGGGTATTTATCGACCATCTCCTTGACCCGTCCGGCCATGGTCTCTTTAGAGTATTCAAGATGAAGCGGAACTTCCGGGTCTTTGCTTGCCGCCCACGGGATCCGCTCGGTAATGGGCGTATCGAACGCCCCTAAAAGATGTGAAGCGTTAACTGCGGTTTCATTACTCATAGCTGACTTCCTCCTCCAATGGTTTTTCCAGTTCTTCCGGATGTTCCAGGAGGTACTTCAGAAGCTTGATACTCTTGGAATAGTAGTATCCGTCCGCCAGACGTTCGTCTATGGTCATGCCGAGATCTAAGAATTCATGCATAACATAGGAACCGTCCTGACTGAAGATCGGGCGCCATTCCTTCTCACCCACGATACAGAACATGGAAGTGGTTCCCCAGTTGGACAGATGGTGATAACCGGATTTGATTTTAATGGAACCCAGGTTGGAGATCAGCACAGACGCCTGATTGGGATCATCGGAAATCAGTGCCTGCGGCACCCAGCCGTGTTTGTCCAGCCACATCAGAAAATGAACACAGGACTTACTCAGGAAACGGGGCAGCTTCTGTGCGAAGAAATCCATCGCGACCTCGGTCGGATTCGCGCTGCCTTCGTGGTGCTTGCGTTCCTTCGTAACGATTTCCTTGATTCGGTTATGAACGCTCTCCAGCGTATCGTCCGCGTGAGCTTCCAGGAAAGCCAGTCCTTCCTCTCCTTCGTCACTGAAGATCTTCTTGACGATAAAAGCCGCGCTTACGACATTACGCTGATACATATTCTCATTGACGATAAAGCGGTTCAGTTTGGGACGAAGATAAACGGTTTTAAGGATGGCCGCTACAATGATATGGAAAAATGTATATTTGAAGTCGATGCCATCATAGTTCAGTCTGGTCAGATACTCATTCATGGCCGTCAGATCGATATTCTGTGAGATATAAGCTTCGTTCTCGGTCTTCTTGCCATAGACGATATTCATGATAAAATGAAGACCGTCCAGATCACGGATCAAAGTCGCGTCTCTTCTGTCGCCCCAGCGACGTTTCGCTTTACTCATGAGAGCCTCCTGGTAATAAGTAATATATTATTTTAGAAATTCATTGATGCGATCCAGCGTTTTTCAAATCCCTTGAATGCGGAAAGATCGATCACCTGAATAGCTTTCGCGATCTTCTCCGCCTCTTTCAGAACTTCCGGATCCAGGCATTTCAGCGCGCCTTCCAGCGCGGCGTTTCCGACAGCTTCCATCTCCTCGGATATTTCTTCCGGTATAAGACCGGCTCTTACCGCTGATTCGGTACGAAGGAAATAGCCGAGTCCGCCCGCGATCAGTACTTCATCCACATCATCCGTTTTCGCGCCGGCCGCTTCCAGCAGGGTCTCGATCCCCGCGCGGATCGCTGCCTTGGCCAGCTGGAATTTCCGGATATCCTGCTCGGAAAGGTAAACGCTGTCCGTCAGATAAAGTTTTCCGTCCCGGATCCGCTGCGCTACCGTGCGGGCCGGTCCGGGCGGCTGATCTTTTACGAACTGCCCGTCTTTCGTCATCACGCCCAATTCCAGCAGCAGCGCTACGATATCGATCAGACCGCTGCCGCAGATCCCTTCCGCTAGCTCCGCGTCGATGATCTTCATCTGGAACGGGGAATCATCCATCAAAGGCCGCAGATAGCCTGTCATCGGCGGCGCAAGCCGCACATGCGCGATCGCGCCGGGCGTTCCGCCCATACCGCACTCGATCTCCGCTCCTTCCAGACAGGGTCCTGCCGCTGTCGAAGCGGCGAACATCTGCCCGCGGAAACTAAGTACCATTTCGCCGTTGGTCCCGAGGTCGATGAGCAGCGTCCCGCTCTCTTTGGAAAGGTCCTGCGCCAGAGCGCCGCAGACCGTATCCGCACCGATATAACCGGAAGCAGACGGCAGCACGATGACCGTATCCGCGTCCAGCCCGACTTCACTGCCCGCAACTACTTTCGTCTCGGTAAATACAGGGGTAAACGGGTAAACACCGATCGGTGACGGATCGACGCCGAGGAACAGATGCAGCATTGTCGTATTGCCGCAGACTGCCACTTTTTCGCAGTGATAGTCTTTCAGCATCCCGGCTACTTCCTTCCGGACAAGGTCGGTCAGCAGTTCTCTCTTGCCTTCACCCGATGCCTTGATCCGGCTGATGACATCCGCGCCGCAGATCTCCTGTTCATTCAGCTTTGTTCCTGAAAGAGCCACGATCCCTTCCTGATCGATCACCTGGACGGCGATCGTCGTCGTACCGAGATCGACCGCTGCCTGGTATACCTCTTCCTTCGCGGATCTAGCCGTTTCTTCATAACGGAATTTATATCCGCTGCTGTAGTCCGGGACCCAGACATCGCAGTCCTCCATCACCTGTGTCGTACAGGCGCGGTGCTGCACTGTCTCCATCTGGCCGGTCACCTGATTGGTCTGCGTCATGGTGATACGGCATTTCCGGCAGGTGCCTCTTCCGCCGCATGGTGTCCTGACAGGGATCTGTTCACGCTGAAGGATATCCAGCATAAGCTCGCCCTGCGCGGCCTGGACCTTGCTAATCTGATCTTTCTGGTGAATCGTTACAGTAATCACGGCTGACTCCTTTCCTTAAGGGGCCTCAAGGGAACATGTTCCCATTATAAACTCTTTTCTGCTGATTGTAAACTCACAAATGAAAGAGCGCCATCTCTGTCTGCATGCGGTTTTGTCTGTTTTCCAGGATGGCCTTCCACTGATAGGTGACGCCGGAGCTAAGACCATCCAGAACAGTCTCATAGCTTCCCGGCTTCTTCACCGTGACCGGATCCGTGCTCTTCCACCCTTCATCGTAGGAGGAAAGCGCGAATCCCGGGTAGACACGGTATTCAAAGCGAAGAGAGGCGCTCTCAAAGCTTCCCATATCCCGTACATTGGCTTTCAGAAGCACTTCCCCGCCATATATACTGCTTTCTCCCTGCTTGATCATCATCGGGACGAATGCCGGATGAACGTCGGTCAGCTTCAGTACTAGCGGATTTCTCCACTGGATCCCGCAGTAGACTCGCTGCGCATTCATGACGTCGATGACCAGCCGGTCTTCTTCCTGTGTAAAGTAGGAATGCGCGTCCAGATCGGGCCGGTATTCCGTTTCTTCTCCGCTTTGGCCCAATACCTGAACGGTGGTCTTCTCTCCCGCTTTCACCGAATGAAGCGTGATCTTCCTCCTCTGGCCGCGATCCCACTCCTTTTCTCCGAAAATGACTGCGTAAACGGTATCTTCATCCTTTTTCCTCAGAAGATAGATCGTCCGCTCCTCATCCTCTTCCGAGACCAGCACCCACGGCCGGACAGAGTGGACCGATTCCCCGTTGATAAAATGCCAAAGCGCCAGTTCCCGAAGAATGTTCTCCTGTTCCCGGCAGAGGATCCCTCTCGCGTCCGGTCCGATATTGAGCAGCAGCGCTCCGCCCTTTGCCCTGGTATCTACCAGGAGCCGGATGACATGCGCGCCGGTCTTGTAGATCTCGTTCGTCGGCTGATACTGCCAGGCCGTTCCCAGTGTGATACAGGCTTCCCAGGCCTGATCCGCTCCTACGCCCGGCAGCTGCTGTTCCGGAGTGGGGATCGCGCCTCTCGTGATCAGCACGTCCGGCTGATAGTCCCAGGCAATATTCATGCAGTACTGCTGCAGGCTGATCCCGTCTTCACCGGTCATGCTTTCCCCGCCGTCGAAAAACAGCACGTCCACCGGTCCGTGATCCATCAGTTCTTCCATCTGGATCTTCAGATACGCACGGTAAGCCTGATGGATCTCTTCCGGATAAGTTTCTTTGGGGCTGCGGGTGATGGGAAGGCCCATCTTCCGGAGAAACCAGAAATCCTCCGGCGAAAAATAAAAGCCTACCTTGATCCCCTTGCGGCGAAACGCTGCGGCGTATTCCGATACCAGATCTCTTCCGACAGCGGTATTTCCCACATGAAAATCCGTGCTTTCCGACGGCCACAGGCAGAAGCCGCAGTGATGCTTGGTCGTCAGGACCGCATACTGAAATCCGCACAGTTTAGCCAGGTTGGCGAGATGATCAAAATCCCATTCTCCCTTCTCCAGCGTTTTCGGGAGTTCGGTATAAAAACGTTCCACATAATCTCTGCTGGCCCCGACAAGCGTGTGACTGATGACGCATCCCAGTTGGGCGTCCAGTGACCAGTGGATAAATAATCCCATCCCGGCATCCTGCAGCCAGGTAAGTTTTTCCGGCAGGTTTCGACTGACAAATGAACCGGAAAGCGTATTATCCATTACCGCGGATTCATCCACGGCCCCTGCTTTTTTCTGAGGCTGCATTTCCGGCAGCAGATGAGAATGAATATTCATAGTCTCTCCTGAAATAAAGTCTTGGACTCCATGATACCGATTTTCCACTCAATATGCAACGTTTTTCCGTAAATTAAGAATCCGGTTGCTTGCAGAACCCCGCAAAGCGTGATAAAATAGTAATGTTCGTTTTGTTTTTGATGCAAAAAAGAAAGGAATTTCATGCTTCGATTCAGAAAGAGGGAACTGTTCTATGTTCCCAATATATTGACCTATATACGCTTCTTACTGATCCCGCCATTTATTTATTTCTATCTCACCGGCCATAATACCGGTGCTGTTTTGTGTGTCGTTTTTTCCATCGTCTCCGATTTTCTGGACGGCAAGGCCGCCAGAGCTTTCAACCAGGTGTCCGAACTGGGCATCCTGCTGGATCCCGTTGCCGATAAGTGTACCCAGGGCGCGGCTGTCATCTGTCTGGGTATCCGCTACCCGATGCTCTGGTATCTGTTCGCTATCGAGTTTATCAAAGAAGCTTTTATGGCTATCGCCGGCGCTGTGACCATCCGCAAAAAGCATATCAAGTTCGGCGGCGCCAAATGGTACGGCAAAGTCGGAACCGGTATCACCGACGGGACCATCCTTCTTCTGCTGGTCTTTCCACAGATGCCTGAAAACATCCGTCTCTCTCTGGTCGTTTTCTGCGGGACCTGGATGATCGTCACGCTGATGCTTTACGCGCACAATTACTGGGGCATGTGGCACGGCAGGACCGAAGGCACGGTCACTGTCGACAGCAAAGGCAAAAAGATCGACTCGGATCCGATCGTCCCGGATCCCGAAGATCCGACGCTCCACGACTATAAATAACATGGAAAAAAACATCCGCTATACTGTCACGGAAGCTGATCAGGGACTTACCCTGAGACAGATCCTGAAAGACCGCTGTTTCTTAAGTGCCGGACAGATCCGGCATGTTCTGAACCTGAAAGGGGCTCTCGTCTTCCAAGCGTCACCCGCGAGAAAGACTGCTGAGCCTCTTTTTACCATGAAAACACCTGTTCTGGCCGGTGATGAGATCACGGTGACTCTGCCGGATACGGGACCTTCGGTCGTTCCCGCGGAAGGCGATCTTTCCATCCTCTATAATTCCAATGACCTGCTGATGGTGAACAAGCCATCCGGCATGGCGGTCCATCCGGCCCATGGTCATTATGATGACACCCTGGTCAATTATCTGGCGGCATTATATCCCGAACCGGTCCGTCTGATCGGACGGCTGGATAAGGAAACATCCGGGCTTATCGCTGTCGCCCGAAATACGCCCGCCGCCACGATCCTGGAACGGCAACGCGCGGATGGCACGCTTTCCCGCATCTACCTCGCTTTAGTCCTTGGGAAAATGGAAGGAGCCGGTCTGATCGACCAGCCCCTTCTCGAAACCAGAGATAATACGCCCCTCGGAGAAAACGGCCGGCTGCTTCGCCTGATGAAGCCGGATCCGTCCGGGAAACCCGCTCAGACGGAATATCAAGTATTGTTTTCCGACGAAAACATCAGCCTGGTCCGTATCCATCTTCTCACCGGCCGGACCCACCAGATCCGTACGCATTTCGCCCATCTCGGCCATCCTCTTCTGGGTGACAAACTCTACCAGGAATACACGAGCTATACGCCGCCCGTGACTGTCCCGGACGCGCCTCGCACCATGCTTCATTCCTGGAAGATCCGCTGCCTGGAGCCTTTTACGAAAGAACCTCTGGAGATCACCGCCCCTTTGCCGGAAGACTTTATGGCTTTCCTGCCTTCAGAAGCAAGGTTCAGTTGCTCCCTATAAAGCCTGTTTTTCAAAAGCACGCGTACCTGCTCCGTAAAAGACATGTTTTTCAAAATCAAACGTCTCGTTTGCTCCGTAGATTGGGGATTTATCAAATCGACGCGTATTTCTGGCCTTCTGACTGCTATCTGACTAGCCTTTTACGCGTGGTTTTGAAAAACGTCCGATTTGCAACGCCGCGTGATTTTGAAAAAACTTCGATTTGAGGAGCTGAGTGAACGAATGAAAAAAAGGCATGATCTGAAGCCATCTTCTGATCGTGCCTTTTCGTTTTTAACTTTATATCCTGTTTCTTTTTTTGACTCTCAGCCGGTTCGCTGTTTTCGCGAGCTCCCACTGAGCCAGCTTGTATTCCTTGATGCTCCGGTCCTGCAGCATCTGTTCCTTCGCGGCGATCTCTCTGCGCTTGATCGCTTCTTCATCGATCTCCTCCGGTCGCTCGATGGCTTCCGCCAGGATCAGCACCTCGCCGTCTTCTACCTTGATCATCCCGTAGTTGATGGCTGCCTTCTGCTCGGTCCCGTCCGGCATCCGATACAACATCTCTCCCGGCTCTATCACAGAGATCATATTTGCGTGATTCGCCTGAATGCCCCGCATGCCGTCGATACAGGGAATGATCAGTGAGATGCATTCCCCTTCATAGAAGACGCCGTCAGCTTCCAGGATCTTGATGTAAAAGCTGTTCATCGGATGGCCACCTTGGATTTATCCACCGGACCCAGTGCGAGATTCTCCACTTCCTGCTGTTTCAGCAGTTCTTTGGCTTTGGCCAGTACATCATCCACCGTACCGACATTGAAGAACGCGGCTTCCGGTATATCGTCCAGATCACCGCTGATGATCATCTTGAATCCGCGGAGCGTTTCCGGAAGCGGTACATAGGTACCGGGAACGCCGGTGAACTTCTCCGCCACATGGAAAGGCTGTGACAGGAATCTCTGGATCTTTCTGGCACGGAAGACCAGCTTTCTGTCTGCCTCTGAAAGTTCTTCCATACCCAGGATGGCGATGATATCCTGCAGTTCCGTATATTTTTGAAGTATCTCCTGTACGCGGCGGGCGATCCGATAGTGTTCTTCTCCGACGATATCCGGTTCCAGGATACGGGAAGTGGAAGTCAGCGGATCCACCGCCGGATAAATGCCCTGTTCCACGATCTTACGGGAAAGGACCGTCGTCGCGTCCAGATGTGTAAAGGTCGTCGCGGGAGCCGGGTCTGTCAGGTCATCCGCAGGGACATAGACTGCCTGGACTGAAGTGATGGAGCCGTCCTTCGTCGAAGTGATCCGCTCCTGCAGTTCACCCATCTCGGAAGCCAGCGTGGGCTGGTAGCCGACAGCTGAAGGCATGCGTCCCAGAAGTGTGGATACTTCGGAACCGGCCTGGACAAAACGGAAAATATTATCAATGAAAAGCAGCACATCCTGTCCGGCTCTGTCACGGAAATATTCCGCCATGGTGAGTCCGGAAAGCGCTACTCGCATACGAACGCCGGGCGTTTCGTTCATCTGACCGAAAACCATCGCTGTCTTCGATGAGACACCGCTTTCGTTCATTTCGTGCCACAGATCATTGCCTTCACGGCTGCGCTCGCCGACGCCGGTAAAGATGGAATAGCCGCCGTGCTCTTTCGCAATATTATGGATCAGCTCCTGGATCAATACGGTTTTTCCTACACCGGCTCCGCCAAAAAGACCGATCTTTCCACCACGAGGATAGGGCTCTAAAAGGTCCACGACCTTGATGCCGGTTTCCAGGACCTCCACGGCCGGCGCCTGTTCCGCGAAAGACGGCGCCTTCCGGTGGATATTCCAGCGATCCGCTCGAGCCGGGATCTCAGGACCGCCGTCGATGGGCATGCCGAGAAGGTTGAACATCCTTCCGAGGGTGCATTCTCCCACCGGCACCTGAAGGCCATGTCCGGTGGAAATGACTTCATCTCCCCTGGCCATGCCTTCACTTGCGGCGAGCATGATGCATCGTACGACGCCCTGCCCGATGTGCTGGGCTACTTCCATCGTCCTTACTTCATGACGCTCATCCGACAGTTTGACATCGACTGTCAGCGCTTCCCGGATCGGCGGCATCTGCGACGGCAGAAACCTTACATCCACCACCGGACCGGAAATCCGTTCGATAAAACCTTTGCTCATGATATCTGTTCCTTATGATGATCAGGACCGGTTTCTGCTGCCCGCAGAAAGCTCGGTGATCTCCTGTGTAATACCTGTCTGACGGATATGATTGTACTCCATGGATAGTTCGTCCAGCATCTCGGAGGCATTGTCTCCGGCTGCTTTCATCGCGCTCATCCGGGCCTGCTGTTCCGAACAGAAACTGTCGACCAGCGCGCTGTAGATGTTGCCGGACACATAACTCGGGACCAGCCGGTCGAGTACTGCCTCGATCGACGGCATGAAGATAAAAGGAGTCTTCACTTTCTTTTCTTCCGTCGTCGTCTGGAAGGAAGATGACTTGAACGGCAGGAGCCTGGCGTAGACCGGCTCTGTCACCATACCGTTTTTCAGATCCGTATAGAGAATAAAGATCCGCTTTATCTTGCCTTCTTCGTAGGGTGTCAGCATGGACAGGCAGATCTCTCTGGCACGGGCCATGTTCGGATTCTGCGCTGTATAGAGAAAGTTCTGTTCCACCTCGATCTTTCGCCTTTGAAAATACTGACGACCGAATTCGCCGACCACAAACAGTTTGGTGTCCGGATTCTGCTTCAGGATCTCTTCCGCTTTTTTGAGCACATTCTGGTTGTAGGCTCCGGCCAGGCCCTTGTCGGCCGTGATGACCAGAAGCCCGTCGGTCCCTTCTGCCTCGATCTCGCTCTCGGAAGAATAAAAATAATGACTGCGGACATTTTCCGCTGTCCGGAAGATCCTTTTGATCTCTTTACTGACAGCTTCAAAATATGGCCTGGTCCCGTCCAGTTCACGCTTTGCCTTGCGCATCTTCATGGACGCGATCAGGTACATGGCATTGGTGATCTGCTGCGTGTCCCGGACACTCGTGATCCTGTCCTGGATCTCTTTTGTACTGGCCATAGGATCACTCTTTCAGAATCTCATCACAGGCTAAAAGGATCGCTTCCCTCAGTTCCTGTGTAAGCTTATATCCTTCAGAGATCTCATTCATAATGAGCGGATAACGGTCTTTCATTCCCTGCAGCAGCCGCGTGCGAACATTGCGGATCTCATCCAGCGGATAATTCTGCAGCTTATGCCCCAGTGCACAGACCAGTACCACGACCTGTTCCTCCATAGAAAGAGGACTGTGCTGTGACTGCCTGAGGAGCTGCATCAGTGACTGACCGTACGCGAGCTGCGCTTTTGTCAGATCATCCAGATCCGAATCAAACTGGGTAAAGACCTGCATTTCACGGTACTGCGAAAGATCGAGCCGGAGCGTTCCGGTAGCGGATTTCATCGCCTTGGTCTGAGCGCTGCCGCCGACACGCGACACTGAAAGACCTACGTTCACAGCGGGCCGCTGACCGGAGAAAAACAGATCGCTCTCCAGGAAGATCTGTCCGTCCGTGATGGAAATGATATTGGTGGGGATATAGGCGGAAACGTCGCCGGCCTGCGTCTCGACGATCGGAAGCGCGGTCATGGATCCGCCTCCCATTTCATCGGACAGATGCGCCGAACGTTCCAGCAGTCTTGAATGCAGATAGAAAATATCGCCGGGATAGGCTTCACGTCCGGGTGATCGTCCCAGAAGACGGGAGATCGTCCGATAACTGGTGGCGTGCTTGGAAAGATCGTCATACACGATCAGGACGTCCTTGCCCTGATTCATGAAATACTCGCCCATGGCCGTCCCGGAATAAGGCGCGATATATTGAAGCGGTACCGGATCGCTGGCCGAGGAAACGACCACGATCGTCTGATCCATCATCCCGTGTTCAGACAGGATCTTGACCGTCTGCGCCACGGAACTGTTCTTCTGGCCGATGGCCACATAGATACAGATGACGCCGTTACCCTTCTGATTCAGGATCGTATCCAGAGCGATCGTCGTTTTACCGGTCTGACGGTCGCCGATGATCAGCTCCCGCTGGCCGCGTCCGATCGGGAACATCGCGTCGATACAAAGAAGCCCTGTTTCCATGGGTTCATTGACAGCCTGACGGTCAATGATCCCCGGAGCCGCGATTTCCAGCGGCATATAGTCGTCGGCACGGATAGGACCCTGATCATCGATCGGTCCGCCGAGCGCGTCCACGACACGTCCCAGATAACTGGAGCCGACCGGAACACCGGCCTGCCTGTGTGTGCGATACACACGGCTTCCGGCCAAAATCTGTCCGTCGTCACCAAAAAGCACACAGCCGATGTAGTCTTTTCTCAGATCCTGGATCATGCCCCGGATCCCGTTCTCAAAGACCAGGATCTCACCGTAGGCAGCTCCGGAAAGCCCGTCCACCGTGGCGATCCCGTCTCCGACCGTCAGCACGCGGCCGACTTCACGAGGCATCGCCTCCAGCTGGAAGCTCTCGATCTTCTGCCGGATCAGGGTGGTGATAGGAACACCCGGCTCATCCGTGACATTCTCGATGGCTTCCTTCATCTGCTGGATACGGCCTTCCAGGCTCCAGTCATACAGATCCGAGCCGACCTGAAGGATGAAGCCGTCGGTGATCGACTCTTCCTTGTCCCAGGACAGACGAATTTCACCGCTGTAATTGTTCGCGACAAACTTGACGAACCGTTCCCTCTGCTCCCGTGAAGGCGGCTGAGCGGACCGGATCAAAGCCTGTACGACTCTGCGGTCACTAAATTCACTCATGACCCTGTCTCCTATCCCTGCCTGCGCTCATTCTGCGGCATCGACGCCGGACCGGACACAGAATCCAGAAATTCGTCATACACATTGCTGATGGAACTTCTCGCCAGTTTTTCAGCCGCTTCCGAAGCGAGCACACGAATCTCCTTCTGCGCTTCTTCCATCATCAGTTCGCGCTCTTTTTCCGCTTCCGCCCGCGCTGACTTGAGGTATTCGGCAGCCTGCTTCTTTGCGTCCTTCTCGATCGTACGGCGTTCCATCTCGATCCTGGCTTCCGCTTCCTGCTCATGCGCCTTGATCAATGCATGCGCGTCCGCCATCTGCTTCTGGTAATCGGCCTTCATGGCTTCCGCTTCTTCCATCTGCGCTTTCGCTTTATCCAGGCTGTCGGAGATCCTCTTTTCTCTCTCATCCATGAACGCTCTTACGGGCTTATACAGAAGAAAATACAGGCCCCCTCCGAGGATCACGAAATTGAACAGATGCAGCAGGATCTGTTGAAAATCAATATTGAGTGGCATACCTGCCTCCTATAAAAGATAGATCAAAGAACGAAAACGATCAGGACAGCGACGATCAGTGCGTAGATCGCTACGGTTTCAATAAAGACCAGGCCCAGCATCAGGGTCGTTCTGATCTTGCCTTCGGCTTCCGGCTGACGCGCGATACCGTCAGCTGATTTCGCGATCGCGATGCCCATGGCGATTGCGCAGGCACAGGCCGCGGCGCCGATCGAGATCGCAGCTGCCATCGCTTTGGAACCGGTAGCGTTTTCAGCCTGCTCTACCGCGCTTGCCGCTGTGGGAGCCTGATCCGCCAGTGCGGGTACAGCCGTAAGAACAAGAATGAATACCATGACCATGACAGCCAGGAGCTTTTTCCAAGTAGTTTTCATGCTTCAGATACCTCTTTCTTTGATTTTCGTTCACTGACCTCTCCGTAGAAAACGGAAGTCAGCATCGTGAGTACGTAAGTCTGAATGATCGCGTGCAGCAGTGTAAACAGAACGCCTACCAGTACCGGGAGCAGGAAAGACAGCCCCAGACTGTAGTACACCAGTTCCGTTACCAGCAGTCCCGAAAGCATCGCGCCGAACAGTCGGAAGCTCATCGAGATGGGAAGCGAGAAATCCTTCAGTGTCAGTCCGATCCCCTTGAGTCCGTTGCCGGAAATGCCGCCGGACATGATCACTCCGTACGACAGACAGCCCAGCGCGATAGCCGCGTTGATGTCCGTGAGCGGAGCCGGAAGCGCGATACTGTGCCCTTCCGTTGTCAGCCACTGGATGCCGAACAGCTCAAACATCGTTCCGAAGAAGATATAAACACCGGCAAACACCAGGTATCCTCCCAGGAACTTGTTGCGATGAGGACTGTTTTCCTTCGCCAGATCCGTAAAGAATCCCACCAGTGTCTCGATCGCCAGCTGGAACTTTCCGGGAATGTCCTTGAAGCGCGGGATCGCGAAGATCCGGATCAGGACTGCCGCCACCAGCAAAACGCTGATGATGATCCAGTCGGAAACGAGAGAAGGATTGACTTCCATTCCGAGAAAACCGATCTTGTTCGTCTCATGAAGGACCGCGTCCTTCATGGCTTCCTGAATCGTTTCGGATTTCCCGGGAGATGGCGTCAGAAAGATCCCCACCAACAAAAGTACGAGCAGCACGACCCACAGGATCAGAAACTTCTTTTTCTTTTTAGGGTCCATGATCACTCCTATCAGCCAGGCCAGACGTTCACCCGGCTATGTTCCTTTCATTGTACCATATTTCACAGGGAAATGATAGTTTTCTTTATTTTATAGTTTGAACGGAGATTTTCCAGGGAAGTCATGATGCTTCATCGCGTCCGTCAGCGCTTCCAGAGAAAGTCTCGTATATTCATAGGTCGTGATCACACACGGAGCGAACCGGACCAGATCTAAATCATACGGCGCGCCGAGCAGGACTGCCGTGACTTCGATTTTCCCCTCTTCCGACCGTTCACGAAGCGCCTGGATGATCTCCTTCTGCCCACTGCGGAACCGGGCATTATAAAGTCCCAAAATGACCTTGGTCTTCTCTTTTTTCGCCAGCGCCTCATCGATCTGACGAATAGCGTCTTCCACCTCCTGCCCTTCCGCGTTCAGTGAAAGATTGATCACTCTTTTCTGGAACTGAGCGCTCATCCTGTCGCCGAATGAGAGCGGCCGCATATCTTCCGCACGGTTGGAAGCCGACTGATCGAAGGAGACCACAAGATAATCATCCTTTACCGGATCCAAGTCGAAATCACCTTTCAGAAGCGTGATGGCTCCTTCCATCAGATCCTGCGCCAGGAGCAGTCTCCCGCTGGTCTGGACCATGTCCCCGGCATGGATAGGATCGATCTCCTGCTTTTTGTCCAGTCCCATCTCCCGCTTCAGACTGATGATCCGGTCGAATGATTCGCGGATCCTTTCCGGGCTGATCCGTCCGCTTTCGATCGCCTGATAGATCGCCTCGGCCACTTCCTTCACCGCCCCATAGGTGTGAGATACGGTCAGAATATCGATTCCCGCCTCGATCGCACGGACGGCGCCTTCTCCGCAGCCATAGGCCGCGCGGATCGCGTCCATTTCCAGGCAGTCCGTCATTGCGATCCCGTTAAATCCGTAGGTGGCTCTCAGAAGATCGGTGATGATCACTTTGGACAGTGTCGCCGGGTTTTCCGGGTCCACATCCGTATAGCGAACATGCGAAGTCAGAAGCGCTTTCGCGCCAGCCCGGATGGCTTCCTCGAACGGTTTGAATTCCGTCTCCATAAGGACTTCCTTCGGCGTATCATTCACAGGGATCCCCAGATGAGAATCACTCCGGACATTGCCGTGACCGGGATAATGCTTGATCGAGCCCACTACGCCACCTTCACGAAGACCTTCCATCTGGCAGATCCCTATCTTTGCCACCATCACCGGGTCATCGCCCAGAGATCTCGCCCCGATGATCGGATTGGCCGGTTCGATGTTCACATCCAGATCCGGCGCCAGATCAAGATTGATCCCGCAGGCGCGCTGGATCTCTCCGCTTGATCTGGAAACGCTTCTCACCTTCAGATAGATCATGTTGTTGGCTTTTTCCAGTACCGCGCCTGTCCTATCCTGGGAATTCCTGTAGACCGCACCGGCCACCGCCGCGCCTGTCGCGGCCGCTCCGGGAATGAGCGCCGCCCCTTCGATCAGGCGGGAGACGATACCGCCTTCCTGGTCGGTGGAGATAAAGGGACAGATGTTCAGAGTCTCAAAGGTCAGATCTGACAATTCCTTTGATAATCTGGCGCAGCTTTCCGCTCCCTGGATATTCCGGGCAAAATAGATGAAATTGCCGACCTGATAATCGCTCAGCAGTTTTTTTGCCTGGTCATCCACAAAAGGAGAAGGAAATCCGGCCATGATCATCTGACCGACCATAAACTTAAGTTCTTTACTGATCACCACACACCTCCAGAATCACTTTCAGGACTTCTTCCGTTCCGTTCTTCGCTTTATCGGAACTCATCGCGCCTTGATAGGTCTGTCTGTTTTCATAGACCTCATCCAGCGCTTTCAGGAGAGTTTCCTTTGTCATCTCTTCCTGAGGAAGCACATAACTGAATCCCTGCGCCTTAAAGTATTCCGCGTTCAGGATCTGGTCTCCCCGGCTGGCGGAAAGCGGCAGCGGCACCAGAATATGCGGCTTCTTCAGCAGAAGCAGTTCGTTGATCGCGTTCGAGCCGGCTCTGGAAAGCACCAGATCCGTCATGGCGAACAGATCGATCAGCTCGTCCTTCGCGTAATCTTTCGCGTAATATCCTTTTTCCGGTTCAGAAACAGGCGGTTCATAATCCTCCTGCTTGCCCCCGTAGAGATGGACGACCTGGAAACGCTCCAGGATCTCGGGAAGGCTCTCCGCCACAGCGTCGTTCAACGCTTTCGCGCCGGAACTTCCGCCCACTATCATTAGTACCGGTTTGCCGACAGGATCAAGACCTGTCAGTTCAAAACCCTTCTCCCGGCTTCCCTGCAGCAAAGAAGCGCGGATCGGCGTCCCGGTATAGACCGCTTTTCCCTTCGGCACGGATTTCAGTGTTTCCTCAAAGGTCACGCAGAGCTTTTTGGAAAATGGCATACAAAGCTTATTGGCAAGGCCCGGAGTCATATCGCACTCATGCAGCACCACCGGTGTACGGGTCAGCCATCCGCCGACCGCGGCCGGAAGGGATCCGAATCCGCCCTTGCAGAAGATCATGGCCGGCTTATACTTTCTGACGAGGTTCAACGTCTGAAAGATGCCCTGGAGGACCCGGGGCGGCGTGAGCAATAGTCTGGGCGTGAAATACCGGAAAAACCGTTCCGAATTGACCTCATGGAACGGGAGGCCTTTATCCTTTACGATACCGTATTCCAGTCCTTTTTTCTTCCCCAGATAATGGATCTCATAGCCTTTCTCCTGTAGCGGATCGACCAGCGCCATATTGGGGTAAACATGGCCGGCGGTCCCTCCGCCGGCCATAAAAATCAAATGTTTATTCCGCATTTTCTTCCTCTTGATATCCGTTTGGATTCTGTGACTGCCAGCGGTAAGAGTCACGGCACATCTCCTCGATACCCAGCTCAGCTTTCCAGCCGAGCTCTCTCTCAGCCTTGGACGGATCGGAATACGTAACAGCCAGATCACCGGGACGGCGGTCTTCGATCCTGTACGGGATCTCATGGCCGATCGCTTTCTCATACGCGTGGATCACATCCAGCACACTGTAACCGATTCCTGTACCTAGATTGTAGACAGCTACACCGGGATTCTGCATGAACTTATCGAGCGCCGCCAGATGTCCCTTCGCCAGGTCCACGACATGGATATAGTCACGGATGCCTGTTCCGTCAGGCGTATCATAGTCGCCGCCGTATACATGGACATATTCCCGTTTTCCGACAGCCACCTGCGCCACATAGGGGACCAGATTGTTCGGGATCCCCTTGGGATCCTCACCGATCAGACCGCTTTCGTGAGCCCCGATGGGATTAAAATAACGAAGCAAGATGATATTCCATTCCGGATCTGACGTGTGGAGGTCTTTCAGGATCTCCTCGATCATCCATTTGGTCCAGCCATAAGGGTTGGAAGCGGGCTGTTTGGGCATCTCTTCCGTCACCGGCATCACCGGCTGATAGCCGTACACTGTCGCAGAAGAGGAAAAGATCAGATTCTTGCAGCCGTGATCCCGCATGACTTTGCAAAGATTGATCGTGCTTTCCAGATTATTCTCATAGTACTCCAGGGGCTTGGCCACAGATTCTCCCACCGCTTTATAACCGGCAAAATGGATGACCGCGTCGATCTTTTCGTTCTCGAATACGGTACGCAGTGCTTCTTCGTCTTTCAGATCCACCTCGTAGAAGGTCAGTTCCTTCCCGGTGATCTCTTCGACCCGGTCCAGCGCCTTCTCGGAAGCATTGTACAGGTTGTCCGCGACCACGACTTCATATCCGGCGTTCAGAAGTTCTACGCAGGTATGGCTGCCGATATATCCGGCGCCGCCAGTAACTAAGATCATAGTTTTTTCCTCCTATGATTGAAGTATTTCGCTCAACAATGCCACTGCTTTATCAGCAGCTTCTTTCACAAATTCTCCATACTGGACGATGGCTTCATCCGAAGCGCTGTCACTGATCGCGCGTATAATGACGAACGGTACATGATTGGTATAGCATGCCTGCGCGATCGCCGCACCTTCCATCTCACAGCAGTCGCCCTGGAAGGTCTCGATCAGCCATTCCTTTTTGGCCTGATCACTGATAAACTGATCCCCGGTCAGGATCCTTCCCACGATACAGTGATAGCCCAGAAGCCCGGCCGCGACGACTGCCTTGTCCCGCAGCACAGGATCCGCTTTGAAGTTGAAGCAGTTGATCCCGCTCACGTATCCCGGCGGATCACCGAAATACGTCGTATCAAAATCATGCTGGACCGCGTCCTCGGACACCACGATATCCCCTACATGAAGTTTGGGATTCAGTGCGCCGGCCACGCCCACCATCAGGATCTTTTCCGGGCGGAAGCGGTCGACCATCTGCTGTACACACAGCGCGGCAGCCACTTTTCCTACGCCGCACCGACAGTAACAGACCCGCTCGCCGCCAAGCATCCCGGTCCCGAACTCCATCACACCGCCGACGGCGTGACGGCTGACAGCCACACGGCTCTTGGAAACACCCAACTTTTTCTGCAGGGCTTCCAGCTCCTCGATCGTCGCTACGATAATTCCAACCATAGGTTCCACCTCTCTGGTATATATCCAGTTCATTGTATCATACTGCCGCCCGGTTGACAACCGAAAGTAAAGAAGAGGCCCCACCAAAAAGCTCCGCAAAAGCTTTGCTGCTCCTTCGTCTTGACATTATATCGCTACAGCGATATAATGTGATTAAAGGAGGTGCGTCTAATGATTGTTTACCATGGGTCTGACCATATCATCGAAACTCCTGTTTATAACGGCAGTAAACGGACGAATGACTACGGTTATGGTTTCTATACTACCGAGAGTCTGGAGCTGGCGAAGGAATGGGCTTGTTCCAATAACACGGATGGTTTCGCAAACTGCTATGAAGCGGATCTAGACGGTTTGCGCATTTTAAACCTGAATAGTCCGGAATATAATATTCTGAACTGGCTCGCAGTCCTTACAAAGTACAGGACTTATTGGCAAAATGGCAGTGTTGCGGAACAAGCGAAAGAATATCTGCAAAAGTATTTCTTTGTCGATCCTACAGAATATGATGTTATTATCGGTTATCGGGCAGATGATTCTTACTTCTCTTTCGCACAGGATTTTGTCGCCGGGACTATTTCTCTTGCCAAGCTTTCCGAAGCCATGCGTCTTGGAAAACTCGGAGAACAGATCGTATTCAAGAGCCGGGAATCATTTAAGCGTCTTCGTTTTATTGATGCAAAGCCCGCAAATACCGCAATCTACTATGAGATGAAAATCAGTCGGGACATAGATGCCAGGCGTGCTTACCGAAACACGAAACACTCACCGGATAATATCCATGATCTCTTTATCCTTGACATTATGAGAGAGGAAATGAAAAATGGCGATCCGCGCTTACGATGAATCTTATCTGACAAACGCCCAGAATATTCTTGGCCATGCAGTCGACTTTGCTATCATGACCTTACATCTTGACCCTGACACATTTGGCAGCGCGTTCGCTGTATCCAATGTTTCCAAGCAATTCGCAACTGGAAATCCCCGATATATTGCCGGAATGAACGGATGCGAGCTCGCGAGACTCACGCTGTCCGAAACACATACTTCTTTCCACGACAGGGCTGACGCCATGTATCTGGACAGATCTCCAGAGTACTGGGCCGGCTGGGCTCTCGCCTATTATCAGTGGGCCTCTTCCCGGTCATTTATGGAGATCCTGACAGCTGTCCCTCTATCAGCCATTATCGCCATGTACCCTGTTTATCATGAAATGGATGTTTCCCATTTTACACAGCGGATGGATGAACGGATGACAGAAGCCTATCCATCTACAAGACTGAAAACCAAACGAGTCAACTGCGGTCTGTCACAATCAGAACTAGCCTCCGAGTCAGGTGTCGCACTGCGGCAGATACAGCTATTTGAACAAAGGCAGAGAGACATCAATAAAGCTTCCGCTATCACTTTACTTCAGCTCAGCCGACCTCTGCACTGCCGTATGGAGGATTTGATCGAGTACTGACCGGATGATCCGACTGGCTATTTTTCAACATTTTTCACTCTTGACAAAGGTTAGTTTCTGCCAGCCAGAACACAAAAAGGAGCAGTGATTGCTCCTTTTTACCTTTTTCGAGCACATTATCTCGTTCTATTTCAGCGAATAATCATCGCCCAGTTCCGTCTCGCAGAACTCACGGATCTCGTCCATGGTCTCATAGCCGGTATAGTAGAAATATCTCTCCCGCTTGTTATCTTCAGCGATATGCCGCTGCCAAAGACCTGATGCGGTCTCAAGATCCACCGCTACATTGCCCTCGGCATCGATCGTCAGATCCGAATACCGGAAGCAGTCATACCAGTTGAACTCGCCGTTCGTATTATTTGCGGTGATCCGGAAAATCAAATAGACGGCATTCTTTGGATCATCCGTCCCATCGTTGGATACGAGGAAAACCGACTCTAGGAAATACACGCTTTTCAGTGATTCGCCCGCATCCATATCAAAAGCTTCACGATCCCGGATCCGCTGTTCCGCGTCCGCTTTCATCAGGTCCAGCGCCGCTTCGGTAATTTCCGTCGATACTTTCACATAGCCGTCCAGCGGGCTGGGCTCAGCCACTTCTTCGGCGACTGAACTCTCCTGTGCGGGAGTCTCTTCTGCTGTCTCTTCAGCGGGAGATTCTTCAGACGATTCTTCTGCCGCTGCGCTTTCCTGCGGCGTTTCTTCCACAGCCGAGCTCTCTTCTGCGGGCGCCTCTTCGGGTGCCTCTTCTGCCGCACTTTCCTGCGATGCTTCTTCTATGTCTGAACTTTCCTCTGCCACAGCTTCTTCAGAAGTTCCTTCCGTCGCGGACTGTTCCTCAGCCGCTGTCTCTTCGGCTTTCGTTTCTTCTGTATATTCCCGCTCTTCCAGTCCCTCGACGGTGATCGTCACGCTTTTATCGACGAGTTCCGCGTTGATCTTTTCTTCGATCTCGCGGTCGTATTTGACTGTCAGTTTGACTTTATCTCCATTATACAGTCCGTCTTCCTGACTGATCCGGACCTTGAAATCCTTGATCTCATCCTGGTATTTTTCAGGGATCCTGGCATCTTCGATAAACTGCTTATAGTTGAATTTTGCCGTGATCGTGCCTTCGCCGTCCACGCCTTCGACTTCATATTCGATATACTCATTCAGGCTGTAGCTTTTCTTCTGGATCTGACATCCGATCAGCAGTGCTGTCAGCATGATCACGGTGATCAGCAGCAATAAAACCTTTTTCATTCTTCTGGTTCCTCCTGGGCTACTGGATTCAAACTTCCTGGCACATGGATCAACACATGATCACCGAACCGGATCCTCAGTTCATCAAAGTCCTCCGGGACCTCGAACCAGGCCCATCCTCCTTTGGATGCTCCGGCTGAGATTCTCTTCCAGGACAGTTTTTCCGAGAGATACTCGGATTCGATCGTCGGATGTTCCGCCTCGTAGACAGCACCATCATAATCGAACAGGCAGACCAGATCATCCGCCGAATAGTCCTGATCGATATCACCGGAAGAGGTATTCTCGATCCGGAAATAAAGCCTGATCAGCTTAAAACCATGCTTTGGACTGCCCCAGGGATACGTATAGTTCTCTATTTTCTCGCAGATGATCGCCCTGTCAGAAAGCTCGGCTCTCTCCCCAAAGGAAACTTCCACAAACTGTTCCTCACTGCTTTCTTCCACTTCGATCACGATCGGTCCCGGCTGAGACGTACCGGCCTTTTCCTGTTCGGACGTCTGAACGGATCTGAGCCCCTGAAAAACGCCTATGACGACACCGGCTATGACCATCAGCGCGATCAGGATCACAGGGATCAGGCATCCGATCTTGATCCCTTTCGTGATCTTCTCGTTGGCCTCCCGGTTCTTCTGTGCCGACGCCACCTTTTCTCTTTCGGCGTTGGCTCTCTGCTCTCGAAGATCCGCCTCCGCCAGCATGGCTTCCAGCCGCTCTACCTCGTAGGCCGCTTTCTTGGCTTCGATCTCATCTTTCCGCTGAACCAATATGTGTTCCGGTGAAGGAACCGATCCACAGCGCGGGCAGGTCTTGTCCTGATCCAGATCAAAGTAAACGCCGCAGTTTTCGCATCTGATTTTCAAAGCATCTCTCCTTGATGACAGATATCTGATAATATAAACACAGAATATATTACACCCGCGGCGCTATTTTGTCCAGTCTTTCAGTATCTCCCTCCATTCTGTCTCATGAATTTCATGATACTCTCCATGATCATAATATGTCCCGTAGATCCCGTCCTTTTTCGGCTTCACTCTCCCAAGATCCACTTTGTCCAGTCCGATCAGAAAATCGATGCCAGAACGATCGTCCATCTGAGGAAAATAAAAATAGAATGAACCTCCTTCCTGCCCATCGAAATCTTTGAGTTCAGGAAACATCCCGAAAACGAGTTCCTGATTGCAGTATTGCAGTTCATCCGCCGGAACGATGATCAGAGAATATCCCGGAAATCTGCGGCAGTTATAGACCCTCGTCCAGCTGAATCCGTATTCCTGCAGAAGTTCCGTCGACTTGATGATCTTGATATTCTCATCCGACACCGCGTAGTTCGGAACCTTACTATCCGTCGCGATCTTCGTTTCCATATCTTCCACCCGGATCAGCAGCCATTCTTCATCCTCTGAGATCTCATGGATCAGCGGGACCTCTATCCAGACTTTCCCATCGATCTCACAGCCATAGACTTCCGCTTCCCTGAGCCGGCAGCCCTCATAGCTTGAAAGGATCCGGCAGATATCAACAACCTTTTCTACACGGCCATGATCCGCCGAACAGACAGTGATCTCACAGATCTCCGCCTTCCCGTCCCTTTCCTGATACTCCGTGATCTGAAAATAATACTTTTCCGGAATATAATCGAACTTCAGATCGGTCGCATCGGCATAAAGGCAATAGGCATGACACGAATCATCGCACAATATCCTCATCTGAGAAACGGATGTGACCCATCCGTCACAGGAAAGATCCGCTCCTTCCTCTTTCGGGCTTAGATCACATCCGCTCAGACTCATAAACAGCGCCAACAGGGCTGCTATCATGAACAGTTTTTTCTTCACTTTATCCTCATTCATACTTTCCCCGGAGAAGACTGAACAGATCCAGTTTCTCCATAGGACCGGTCTTTTCATTATAGCTTTGTTCTATCATGGAAAACGCGTTCCATACCTCGCTGCCGTTCTGGTTCCGAAGCAGCAGTTCCACTCTCCCGTCCAGCAGCGCGTTCCCGTAGATCCGGACATTCGGATCCTCGGCCTCCTTGATGATCCTGACGATCAGATCCGTATCGACCCTGTTCCCAGTATCGACCTCTTCCATAAAAGCCTCAAACCCGACTCGGCTGATCTCTCCCATGTTTTCCATCACATGGATATCATAGATCCCCAGGTCAGTCAGGTGGACTTCCTTCTCCGCATACGGACCTTGTCCGACCGTCGTTTCATAGTAGGCAGCTTCTCCGTACATCTTTACCTGCTGCCTGGTCTGTTCCGTATCGATCCTTTTCAGATACTCTTTCCTGCTTTCCTGATACTTCCATTCATGGACACAGATGTCCGCCCATACGATGGGTACATCTCCCACGACTTCCTTGATCGTCCTGTCCTTCACCGCCAGCTTCGTCCCGTGCTGCAGTGCCTTTTTCCAGTCATAGTTGAATGTATCCTCCACCAGGCTGTCCGTATGATCGCCGGCCTTTTTTGTCAGCCACTGATATGCGTACACGCTGTTCAGCTTTTCCAGCTGATCCACATAGCTTTCCATACTCACCCGGCTCATCGCCTGATCGATCGAAGACTGTGACCGATAGGTTCCTCCCTTGACAAAAAGCGTCTCGGAAGGATCATCCAGCCAGAAACATCGCTCGTCCGGAATGATCCCGTGTTCGGAGATCTGATACTGCATCTGATAAGAAAAGCCGTTTTCTGTGAATGTAAGGCCATCGATCCTCGCTCCTGTCAGATACCGGTTTGAGAGTTTGGCTGTCAGATCATCCAGATCATGCTGACGATAATCCGAAGGGGTCACATCCTGTCCCGTGATCCTCCGGTATTCATTCTGATCAAATGCCAGTGAAAGGACGGAAAGAAGGTAGCTGTCGACCAGAAGGAGCAGAGAATACTGTTCGATTGCCTCTTCGCTTAACCCGCCGTACAGGGAAAGCTGTGCATTCCCGGTGAGCTCTTCCAGAAGAACTGCTGACATTTCGTACAGATATTCTTTCCCATGTGCCGCCTCTTCCGGTCTGGTCAGGTTCCGGTAATGCGACTCATCTGTCCACAGGATCCCGTTTGTCAGATCCTGGATTTCCTTCTCCTCGCCGCTTGCGGAAAGGCAAAGGATATATATGAGGACACCCTGGATCGCCTCATAGCTTACGCCCCCCGGATCCGTCTGAAAGGCGGCGATATAGTCTCCTTCTGTCACCAGTGAAAGGAACCGATAGTCATTCGTCGTCCGGACCTTTGAGAATATGCGGGAAAGCTGTTCATCCGTGATCCCCATGATTTTCAGCTTCTGACGGCGCTGAATGGAGAGCCGGATGCTCTTTCCCAGGAAGGTCATATAGCTGTTCTTCCAATCCAGTTGATCGATCTCTGTAACTGCTGTTCTCGTTCCGTTCGCGCTTAGATCCCTGAGCGCTGATATCAATTCCCTTCGAAGACCGGCCGTTTCTGCAAACAGAGAAGCCGTACTCGTTTGAATATCTCCGTACCGGCGGATCTTCCCGGCGATCCTTTCCGCCATCTCCTCATATTGATCAGCCTTATACTGCCAGTGCCGGCTGTTCTCATAATACTCTTCCTGTATCTCACTGTGAGTCTCCGCACAGGCTCTTGCGTACCAGATATCCGCGTTCATCCGCGCGTCTCGTTCGGCGCTGCTTAGTTCATCCAGTGAACAGTAAAGCGAATCCCCATCCAGCAGTTCATCTCCCACCGACCGGCTCAAAAAGCGGCTTTCTTCGATCTCGATCGCACCTATGGTGATCATCGCGGAAAGGATCTCTTTGTATGCTGCCAGATGCGTTTTGCAGGCTTCCATCCCTTCGCCTGCCAGGCTTCCACTCTGATCCGATCCCAGAAGGACCGCGTCCTCCGTTCTCTTCAGGCTTTCGTTTCCTTCTTCCAGCCGCGAGATATAAGTCTGACAGGAATACTGAACGGACTCCGGATCCAAATAAAATGTGCTGTTCATATCTTTCCGCTAAAACTCCCTCTGGCCTTCTGATCCGTTTCTATGATGGTATCCGCCGCCGCTTTCATCTGAATGATTTCCTCCGCGAGGTTATCCGACAGCATCCTCAGAACTTCCACATAGGCGGACATGCTTTCCTGCATCATTCTGACAGCGCTTAAAGTTTCTTTCGAAGATACCTCCATGTAAGACAGATCATATTCCAGAGAACCTTCCAGTTCCGAGATCCAGGTTTGAAATATGCTTTCATTAAAAAGGATCGTATCAGCCATTTCTGAACTGAGCGGCGATCGAAGTATCCGTCTCTTCCACGATATTCGCGGTCGTATCCAGCGCCTGCGCGATCTCCCGGATCAGCTCTTCCGCTTTCAGGAAAGAAGGTTTCAGCTCACTGTACCGACTCTGATAGGATTCACTGGCCGCTCCCTCCCATTCGCTCGAAAGCGCTGAAAGAAGCATATCCATCCGGCTGATCACGCCGTTTACCGTATCTGCCTCTGTTCGGTATTCATTTGCTCTTCCCCGCATCTGATCGGGGGTGATCCTGATTTGACTTGCCATAGTTTTTTCCTCCCATTTTGTTTTTATATCACCGGATGACCCGGGTATATGCGGTTTTGATTACACCCTTGGTGTCTTCAGCTTCACAATTTCATTTCCTTTCATATAATAACCATCGTCTTGTTCGAGTGGCTTTTTGTATGTACGCAGCCAGGGAAGAGGCGGGTCGAAGATCTTCACATCTGCCAAATTGTCAAAAAACAGGATATGTCTGTTATCCCTGACGGCCCTCAACATATCCGGCGCACTGTAGGGGATCGCCATATTCTCGATCAGCAGAAAAATACAGACGTTCAGATTCTTATACCGACCAACGATGTTTCTATACGCTGTCAGCGCCTCTTTACTATTCTGGACCGCAATAGCGGGATCGTTCCCTTCCATCAGCAAGACGAGAAGCGGTGTTTTCTGTAGTTGCTCTCTATCGCCGCTTACCAAAAGCTCGTATCGTTTTTTCAGCTCTTCTTCCATCTGCCGGATGATCATGCAGGATGCTTCTGCGTCCACCGTATAACTTCTTACAAAGTTTACTGCTCGCAGCTTTTCCAGCCTTCTCTCTACTCCGTCCACGACATATACCTTAATTTTGCCCGGATAGAGCTTGTCCGTCATCTGGAGCAGTCTGATCATTCTTTCATGATATCCGCCTCCATCCCTTCCGGAAAGCGCCAGTGTTCCTGCTGCAGCGAGATTCAGGACGAACGGTTTGACTGTCTCATAATCGAGCCCAATTGGCAACTGATACGGCTTCTTAGCCGGAAAAGCTTTGCAGAGGTCTTCCATCCGCAGCCGGTCAGGGATCACCGGGATCCTTGGTGCGTGGATGTCCGGATACTGCTGATTGGTCTTCCTGATAAACTCCCGGATCTTCTCCGCACGCTCGATCTCCTTTTCCCCCTGGAAAGCCAGATAGACCTGACATTCCGGATGTTTCTTGTCCATCCCGATCAGCGCGCGGCCGGGAATATTTGAAAGCCGCTCACGGCAGTGATCGAAGAGCGCACTGTATTCGCCTGTGTCATGACAGAAAAAAGCGATTCTTGAGCCAAACGAAGAAAGATACCGATACCCGATGCCTTGTGTATGAGAATTCGCGACGATCACGCTGATCCCCAGGGAAGCGCCTTCCCTGCACAGCGTCAGCAGTTCATCGGAGTCCTGCAGATACAGTTCCTTCAGGACTGTCAGATTATCGATCATCAGGACGATCTGCGGAAGATCGCTTCGTCCTGCTTCACGGTAGGCTTCGAACGAACTGACGCCCGTTCGAAGCAGTTTTTCTTTTCGAGAAGGTATTTCATCCAGAAGCATTCGAAACAAATGCTTCAGCTTTTCATCCTCCGAAGCGGTGACAACTCCGCCCACATGAGAAAGCGTTTCAAAATTCTTCAGCGACATAGAGGCAAAGTCCAGAAGATAGATATTGACTTCCTGCGGCGAATACCGGCTGGCGAGGCTGCGGATCATCGTCTGCAGCAGATTCGTTTTTCCGCTCTGGGATGAACCGATCATCATGACATTCTGTCCGGAAAAATCCAGAAAATACTCTCCCTGATACTGCTCGTCCGGGTCGTCACAGACCCCGATCCTGCAAAGGATCCCCGCGGCGGTAGGACCTTCCTCATCCGGATAGTTCAGCACCTTCGAAAGTTCAGGCAAACAGATATCCGGGAGTTTCCGGATCCCGGCTGCTTCGGCATAGTCACGGATATGCCGGACGAGCGCTTCCAGTTGTGTCTTCTTTTCCGCGGTCTGTGGATTCTTCCGTACATAAACCGGTGTACGCTTACCGGTTTCTGTATACTGATAAATAACAAATTCCTTTTGGCTGCCGGAAACAGTATCCAACGGACTGCCGGAATACGCGGACTGGAACAGTTCAAAGATCTCGTTATTCCCTACCTGGAAACAGGCGCGGCCCGGTTCCCTGATCTCCGCTGCCAAAGGCGATTTCAGCACTTCATTGCTGTCTTCCTTGCTCTGGACTTTCAGACAGATCCGAAAACGTGAGTTGGACCAGATCTGTTCACTCACCTGTCCGGCCGGTTTTTGCGTCGCCAGGATCAGATGGACTCCCAGACTTCGGCCGATGCGGGCCGCTGAGATGACCTCCTTCATAAACTCCGGCTGCTCGGCTTTCAGCTCGGCGAATTCATCCACGATGATGATCAGATGCGGCATAGGCCAGGAGACCTTCCCTGCCTTGTACAGGTAGATATACTGGTCGATATGACTGACATTCGCCTCGTGAAAAAGCTTCTGCCTCTTGGTCAGCTCCGCTTTGATGGACCTTAATGATCGATCCACGGCACTATCATCTATGTTCGTGATGGTACCGATCAGATGCGGCAGATCCCTGAACGGTCCTGCCATACCGCCGCCCTTGAAGTCGATGATCACGAATCCAACTTCAAACGGATGAAACAAAGCCGACAGGGAAAGGATCAGTGTCTGCAGCAGTTCCGACTTGCCAGAGCCAGTCATGCCGGCGATCAGTCCGTGAGGACCGTGGGCCTGCTCCGACAGATCCAGTTCCAGGATCCCTGTCTTGGAAATACCGATCGGCGCTGCCATATGGCGAGTCACATCCGATTGTTTCCATCGTTTGGAAAGATCCAGTTCTCTCACTGAGTGGATCCCCAGCATTTCAAAGAGAGAGTAGTTTTTTGAGAGAGAACCTTCCAGGGAGATCTCTTCCGTATAAACCGGAGCCAGGATCTTCGCGAGCTTTTCCGCCCTTTCATCCGGGATCCGCGGATAAAAGACATAAACGGACCTGGCGCTGTCGGATACCGGGATCAGGACGGCCCCTCGCTCGTCCTTGATCTCCAGAATATACTGACATCCTACGGGCACTTCCTCCGGATGATCCTTGAAGAAAATGAATGTTACCGACAGTTCCCTGGCCTTCTCAACGTACCGGGAAACCGGATGAGTCATAAAGCCTATATCCTCATAGAGAAACACGACCAGCCATGCTCTGTGCCTGAGAGCTTCTTTCGGTATCTGCTCGCGTTCGGACAGTTCCTTATAAAGATACTCGTAGATGACCAGACGATATTCATCTGTCGCGGCTGCCGCGGGCATGCCAAGCTCTTCACAGAAAACATGTGGGAAAAACCGGGCCCAACGGATCCTTTCGGCAGTCTTTTCACCGGCTACCAGGATCAGGCAAAGATCTGAGCAGTACTGACGAGAACACAGATCGATCAGCATCTCCTTCAGGATCTCATAGCGATCCGGTTCCTTCCCCACCACGCCCATCGCGCAGATTTTCTTAAGATCCACTGTCACAGGCGAATCCGGAATAAACTGATACCGCCGTTTCAGTTGTCCTGGCAGGTCAAAAAGCTCGTCTTCCGCCTCCAGCCGTTCCTGATGATGACAGATGATTTCTTTGACGGCCGGGACCGAGCCGCTTCCCAGACGAACGAGAAGGAAATCATCATCCTCCGGCGTCCGATCGAAAAGATGCGGTGAAAACCGCAGGATCCTCTCTTCCTCTTCCGGAAGAGACAGGCAGATCTTCTCCAGGTCTTTCTTCTCCTTTTCGCGCGCCAGCTCGATCTCTCGTTGTTTATTCGCGATATACTGTTTGTATTTCTGTGTCCGTCCTTTGATGTTCGCTTTTTTCTCTTTGCGGGAATGAATTAGCGCTCCCACGGAACTGATGATCGCCATCATACCGGAAATGACCGAAAAAACCAGCATCCGGCCGCCTCCGAGCACAGCCAGAGCTCCGGCTGTAATCAGCATGCTGAAAGCCGGAAGGAGCCGGAGAAGCCACCCTTCTTTCCTCTTCTCGGGTTTCTTCGGAGGATCCAGGATCTCGATCCCCTCTTGGTCCGGAACGATCCGGATCCGCGTATTTCTGGTAAATCTGGGATATTCTTTCCCCGGGCGGAAATCCGCCGAGATTCCTCCTCCGGCCGGAAGGTATTCAATGTCAGCCGGTCCCGCGATCAGGTGAGTACCGTTTCTTAGTCCTGTTTCACTTAAAACGGCCTTCCCGGCCAGGATCCTGTATGGATATTCTGTTTTCAGGATCTCGATCTTTACCTGATAGATCCCTGAAAGAGCTTCTTTAAGATCTTCCGCCGTGATCGAAAGCGGGACCTCCAGATCCGCTTCCACCGCCCGCTGATCCGTCTTCGGCGAGCGATACAGGGTCAAATGGATCCATGCGCGGTTTTTATCCATATTGGCTGATATAACGGTCGATCCGGACCGGTTCATAGGACTGCTGCGTCTTCAAAAAGCGATAAAAATCCTCCAGATACTCACGATCCTTTCCCGAGGAAAGGCGCAGCGTATTCATCATATGGACGAAGAATACCAGTATTTCTTTCGGATCTTTCTTCTGTTCTACCGGTACAAAGATCAGCCGGATTTCTTTCGTCCGTTCCGAAATATATACATACCGGATATCCCAGATCACCCGATTGATCGCGAACATCTCTTTTCGGAGCCGCAAAGTCGCGCCTGTGATCTGTCGGATCAGAGAAAAAAACTCATTATGCGTCACACCGCGTTCCAGATAATCTTTAAGCGGGATTCCCTTGGGGCCGGAATAAATGACGGTATTCTTTTTCTCCTGGACCGGGCATAGAAAGGAAGGAATCGATCTGGATGCGAAATAATACATTTCTGCACTATTCAGATCATCTTTCCTTGGTGTCTTTACCTTAATATATAGCAGGTCATCCTTGGTTTTCGCTCTGAATTTCACTCATGTGTCTCCTTCCAGTTTCTACTGGTATTATCGTCGAAAAGTAAGCACTATTATAGCGGATTTGTTCTGTGAATGCAACTGTATTTTTCGAATTCCGGAGAATTCCACAAAACTATACATTCTTGTTCATTTTTTCAAAAAACTTGAACTCTGACAAATGATTTTGGCATGATCCTTATCTTGACAGTTTCAGTCCTTATCTGATATACAGAAAATATCCTATACGAAGGGAGATTCCTATGCTTCAGATCTCACAGATCAATGAAATAAAAGGCCTGATCCATCAGCTGATCGCCGACCGGACCATCCGTAGTATCTATTTTGTCGGCTGCGGTGCTTCCCGCTCGGATCTGTATCCCGCGTGTTATCTGCTTTCCGCCAAAGCAAGATATCTGCGCTCCTCTCTGCACACAGCCAACGAGTTCGTTCTGGCTACCATGGACGCGGTCGATGAGACCGCCGTAGTGATCACCTGCTCACTCAGCGGTACTACGCCCGAGACGGTCAAAGCCACTTCTGTCGCGAAAGCCCGCGGCGCTGTAACGATCGCCCTGACCAACGACCCGGCTTCACCTATGACCAAAGACGCCGACGCCATCGTTACCTTCGAATGGAAAGGCGCCTATTCCGTAAAGGAAGATAAAACCATCAAAGCGCTTCTTCTGGCGGCGGAACTGCTGGACCAGACGGAAGGCTACCGGGATCTTCTCCTGATGTATCAGGCTGTAGGGCAGATCCTGCCCTTGATCGACGAAGTCACATCCGATCTTTCTGAGCCCGCGGGAAAATTCGCGAAAGACTGCCGCGACATGTCTCTTCTCTACGTTACCTCCTCCGGCAGTATGCAGGAGCTCGCCTGGTCCTTTGCCGCCTGCCTCATGATGGAAATGCAGTGGATTCCGGCATCCACCTATAACGTCGGAGATTTCTTTCACGGGCCCTTCGAGATGGTAGATCAAGGCGTCCCGTACCTCCTGTTGATGAATGACGGCCCGACCCGTCCCATGGATGAACGGGCCAAGGCCTTTCTGCTTCGTTTCAAAGCGAAGCTGACTGTCGTGGATGCCAGGGATCATCATCTGGACAAGGCTGTCCCGGCAGAGGTCAAAGACTTCTTCAACCCTATCCTGCTGGGTGCGGTCCTTCGAGTCTACGCGGAGCGTCTGTCGGAAGAACGTCAGCATCCGTTAAGCGAAAGACGCTATATGTGGAAAATGGAGTATTGACATGAAAGTCTTAGGCATCGGCGATAACGTCTGCGATAAATACCTGGAGACCGGCACGATCTATCCCGGCGGAAACGCCATGAACTTCGCCGTATTCGCGCAGAAGCTTGGCTGCGGATCCGCCTATCTCGGTACTTTTGGCGATGACATCGTAGGCTGCCACGTTTCCAGCGTAGCAAAAGAACTCGGACTCGACCTTTCCCACTGCCGCTATGTCTCCGGCGAAAACGGTCTGGCCAGAGTCTGGCTGGTCAATGGTGACCGGGTCTTTCTTCCCGGCAACAAAGGCGGCGCCTGCAAAGAGCATCCGCCTATCCTGGATGACGCGGATATGGACTACATGAAGGAATTTGATCTCCTCCACACCAGTATCTACAGCTATCTGGAGCCACAGCTGTATAAGCTGAAACAAAGCGGCGCGTTTGTCTCCATGGACTTCTCGGATGACTATACGCCGGACTATCTGGCTCAGTACTGCCCCTATATCGACGCAGCTATCCTCTCCTGCGGAAAGATGCCGGAAGATGAGATCCTGGCACTCCAGAAGAAAGTCGCCTCTTACGGTCCCACTGTCGTGATCGCTACCCGCGGCTCCAAAGGCGCGCAGGTACTGATCCATGACAAGCTCTATCTCCAGCCGCCGCATCTGGTAGAAGCGACCGATACCATGGGCGCCGGAGACGCGTTTCTGACCTGTTTTCTGACAAACTATGTCAAAGCCCTGAAAATAAAGACTGCCGATTCTCCTTCTATTCCGGGCGAGTACATTCATGAGATCCTTTCTCTTTCGGCTGATTTTGCTGCCGCCCAGTGTCTTGTTTCCGGATCCTTCGGCCATGGAAAACAGGTATCGCTGACAAAGGAAGACAAAGCGGTGATGCTTGCATTTTCCGAACATTTTATACCGTGAGTATAATGACAAAACGATCTGCCTGTGGTAAACTACCCATAGTGTGCAGAACCAAATCTTTAGAAAGGGACGGGAAACAATGATAAACAACCTGTATTTTTCAGCTAACATCATCCGTAAGCCTGCAGTTCGTATGAATATGCAGTGCCTTATTATGCCTGCTCATTTTACCCGTATACCCTCTAAAGAGGCCCAAATGCCGCAGTTTGCTCGAATGCGCTAGATTCTAGATTCGCGAATTCCTGAAACACTGCGCCTGCCTCTGATGAGGCAGGCGTTTTTTATTGGAATATTCTGTAAAGGAGATCAAAACCATGGATCATTTTCCAGTCGTTGACCTGAGCCGGACAGGTCAAAAGATTCATCAGCTGCGCCTGGGATCCGGCCTCTCTGTAAAACAACTGCAATCTGCCTTTGGTTTCTCTACACCTCAGGCGATCTATAAGTGGCAGCGCGGCGATACCATACCTACCATTGACAATCTGCTCGTCCTTTCCGATCTGTTTGGCGTGCCCATCGACGATATCCTCGTGCGGAGAGACTGATTCATTTTTATCGTGTCATTTGCCTTATTCGGTAAAAATGTTGTTTTCTTTCAGGCTTTCCGCTATAATGGATACACAATTTCTATTTTGGAAAGGATACACCTATGTTTACAAATAAAAAAAGATGGGTACTCTGCCTGTTTTTATCCTTCTGTCTGGTCTTCTCCGGAGCACTCTCCGGATGTACCAAACAGGAAGACAGCCAGGATGTTCCCATCATTACAGAATCTTCGACAAAAACCGATACCGCCGAGAGCAGCACAGCTCCGACGCAGCCTGAAACCCTACAGAAAACGGACGAAGTGCTTGCCAAAGCGCCTGAGGTCTATGCCTATGCGGTGCGCGTCACGATCAATCCTGACTTTGTTTTCTATCTGCATGAAAACGGCGATGTCTTTTCCTATGAACCACTAAATGAGGATGCCAAAAAGATGGACGCGGAAGGACGCATGATGTTCATCGACCGTCCTTTCAACGAGGCTGTTAAGGATCTGATCAGTACCGCCATCGATGACGGCTACCTGAAGGAAGGTGTAGATGTCAAGATCACCCTTCTCGGTACCACCGAGACCGAAGCAGCTACACAGGAGCTTTTATCCCGTGCGCACAAGAGTATGCAGGATACCGCCAAGGAAAGCAGCCTGACGATCGTCCCCACCATCGAAGTCGATGCTGCCGTCCAGTATGCTCCCGATCCTTCCCAGCAGTCCGAAGAACCGAAAAGCGAAGAAGATGAAGGTCAGCCGGAAGACGAAGGCGAAGAAGATCCGGGTGAGGACGGCGAGGAAGATCCTGAAGATGCCGACGAGGATGAAGACGAAGACGCCGAAGACAATGATGACGATGACGGCGCTGGCGAAGACGAAGGCGATGAAGATGATAAAGACGAAGAAGGTGGCGAACCGAGAGATGAACACGAGGGCTGCAGTGTCTGCCAGGGAACCGGTGTCTGTGATCGCTGCGACGGAACCGGCCGTGAACGCTGCTATATGTGCGATGGCTCCGGATATATGCCCTGTCCTTCCTGTGATGGCGCCGGTTATGAGGACTGTGAATGTGACGGCGGTCGCTGTGATGCTTGCGGCGGTACCTGCGTGAACGAAGATGGTGATCCCTGCCCGACTTGCGATGGTACAGGTCAGTGTCAGATCTGCGGTGGTACCAGTATCCGTGATTGTCCTCACTGTAATGGAACCGGAATGGTCATCTGTGAAGACTGCGATGGCGAAGGTACTGTTCTCTGCCACTGCGGCGGCACCGGCCTTTGCGAAGCCTGCGGCGGCACCGGCCTCAAACCAGAAGACTAAAACCGTATCACAAAATATTAAGACGAAGAAAACCGGTCTGCTGTTATTTTTTGGCAGACCGGTTTTTTAGCTTTCATTGACAATATACACAAATTCAGTTATAATTTTGTTATCACCAAAAGGAGGCTTTTATTATGCCAACTATTCGATCAAGCGCTGATCTTCGAAACAACTATAATGACATTTCCAACTTCTGTCATCAATATGCTGAACCTGTTTTTATAACGAAAAACGGTAAGGGAGATTTGGCTGTTCTCAGTGTCGAAGCTTATGAACAACTGGTTGGAAAATTTGAACTATATGGTCTTTTACAGACTGGACTAAACGATGTAAAATCCGGCAAAACTATTCCTGCAGATAAAGTAATGTCAGATTTAAGGCAGCGCAGACAACGATGAAAAAATATACCATCCACTATTCTGAAACTGCAGCCAAAGATCTTAACGAAACCGCTGATTATATCGATCATGTCCTTCTCAATCCCAAAGCTACTGATGCCCTATTGGATGCTTTGGACGAGCAACTTAACCACTTAGAAAACTACCCTCAAGGACATTCGATCGTAGATGATCCTTTTCTACTAACACATGGGATCCGCTTTGTAGTAGTAAATAACTATCTGGCTTTCTATACAATTGATGAGGAAAAAAAGATTGTTCACATCATACGATTCCTTTATGAGAAAAGAGACTGGATCAAGGTCCTGAAGCAGGGATTTTCCCTTAATTAGCACTTATTCTTTCTTTCTACGATGTGACTATGCACTAGCAAGATTCTCTGTTTTTTAGAGTCTTTCTTGCTAGGCAACAGCTAACCTATAGCAAGATATAAGCAGAAACGCCACCTTCCTTGCTAGTTTTTTAACAAGGTTTGTCCAGTTTAGCTTTCCACCTTGCTATTCAGTGACCCAGCAGTAGCAAGGTCAGTTCGAAAAAATCACCTTTCTTGCTATATCATTAGCAAGGTTCTCATGTTTTTTTAATCATTCTTGCTAGCAGATAGTATAACGGTAACAAGATTGGCACGTACACAAAAAGCCCGGGACCATAAAGTCCCGGGCTTCATTTGTTTTGTTAAGCTGAAAGCCTATCTTCCTTCCGAAAGCTTACTGTCTTCCCTGATTATTCTTCGGGTGCGTACAAATCTTTCAGTCTCAGCAGGTGTTTGTAACGAGCGACAGAGGTAGCCTCGGCCTTCGCGAACAGAGTCTCTGCTCTCTCCGGGAAGGAACGGGTCAGCGCGCTGTAACGAGCCTCGTTCAGGATGAACGCACGATAGTTCTCGGAAACCGGAGCCTTGGAATCCAGCGTGAAGGGGTTCTTGCCCTCAGCCTTCAGAGCCGGGTTGTAACGGAACAGATTCCAGTAGCCGCAGTCGACCGCTTTCTTCATCTCAGCCTGGCAGTTCGCCATACCACCCTTGATGGAGTGCATCTCACAGGGAGCATAGCCGATGACCAGTGACGGTCCCGGATAAGCTTCCGCTTCCTGCAGAGCCTTCAGGGTCTGGTTGTTGTCAGCGCCCATCGCGATCTGAGCAACGTATACATAGCCGTAGCTCATAGCGATCTCGGAAAGGCTCTTCTTGGCGATTTCTTTACCGGCAGCCGCGAACTGAGCGACCTGACCGATCTGAGAAGCCTTGGAGGCCTGTCCACCGGTATTGGAGTAAACTTCGGTATCGAAGACCATGATGTTGATATCTTCGCCGGAGGCCAGGACATGATCCAGACCGCCGAAGCCGATATCATAGGCCCAGCCGTCACCACCGAAGATCCAGACAGATTTCTTGCCCAGATACTCTTTGTTCTCAAGGATGTCTTTCTTCTCTTCGCATCCGCAATCGGTCTTCTCAAGAGCAGCTACCAGAGCCTCAGCCGCGGCCGGGTTCTTGGCACCGTCATCCAGGGTAGCGAGATAAGCTTCACCGGCAGCCTTCAGCGCTTCGTCGCCGGTCTTCTCGACAATGGCTTTCACCTTGTCGACCAGACGGTTACGGATCGCTTTCTGGCCAAGATACATACCGAAGCCATGCTCCGCGTTGTCCTCGAACAGGGAGTTCGCCCAGGCAGGACCCTGACCCTTGAAGTTCGTGGTGTAGGGAGAAGTAGCCGCGGGGCCGCCCCAGATAGAGGAGCAACCGGTCGCGTTGGAGATGTACATTCTGTCACCAAACAGCTGGGTGATCAGACGAGCGTAAGAGGTTTCCGCACAGCCTGCGCAGGAGCCGGAGAACTCAAGCAGCGGTTTCTTGTACTGGCTGGAGATAGCGGTAATGGATTTGGTCAGTTCGGGTTTCTCGGTCACGTTTGCTACCGCGTAATCGAATACCGGCTGCTGATCCAGCTGAGACTCGATCGGAGCCATGGACAGAGACTTGGTCGGGCAGACGCCTACACAGACGGAGCAGCCCATGCAGTCCAGCGGGCTGATCGCCAGCGTGAACTTGTAACCGGCCTTGTTGACCAGAGCGGCTTTGGGAGCGTACTTGGTGTTCGCGGGAGCCGCTGCGGCTTCTGCCTCGGAAAGAGCGAACGGACGGATGGTAGCGTGCGGGCAGACGAACGCGCACTTGTTACAAGCCACACAGGTAGCCTCATTCCAAACCGGAACGTTAACAGCTACGCCACGTTTCTCATAAGCGGCAGCGCCCTGCTCGAAGGTACCGTCTGCGTGATCCATGAATACGGAAACAGGCAGAGAGTCACCGTCCATCTTGTCGACCGGATTCAGGATGGTATCGACCATCTTGACCAGCTTCTCGGGACCGGCCAGCTTGTTCTCGGCGGGAGCATCGACCGCGTCAGCCCAGTCAGCGGGAACATCGATCTTCACGAAGGCATCAGAGCCGGCGTCGATCGCTTTCCAGTTATTCTCAACGACATCCATACCTTTCTTCAGGTAGGACTTCTTGGCAGCGTCCTTCATGTGCTGGATCGCTTCTTCCTTGGGCATGACTTCTGCCAGGGTGAAGAATGCGGACTGAAGGATGGTGTTGGTACGTTTGCCCATGCCGACCTTCTGTGCCAGATCGATCGCGTCGATGGTGTACAGCTGAACGTTGTTCTTCGCGATGTAGCGTTTGGTCTCGGCATTCAGATGCTCGGAAAGCTCTTCCGGGCTCCACTGGCAGTTGATCAGGAAGACACCGCCGGGTTTAACGTCGTTGACGATCTTGAAGCCTTTGGTAATGTAGGAAGGATTATGGCAGGCAACAAAGTCTGCTTTGTTGATATAGTAGGGAGATTTGATCGGCTTGTCACCAAATCTCAGATGGGAAATGGTCACGCCGCCGGTCTTCTTGGAGTCATACTGGAAGTATGCCTGAACGTATTTGTCGGTATAGTCACCGATGATCTTGATGGAGTTCTTGTTTGCGCCAACAGTACCGTCGCCGCCAAGACCCCAGAACTTGCACTCGATGGTGCCTTCTGCCGCGGTGTTGGGAGAGGGTTTCTCTTCCAGGGACAGATAGGTGACATCATCGTTGATGCCGAGAGTGAATCTCTCTTTGGGAGCGTCTTTCGCCAGCTCGTCATATACAGCGAAGATGCTGGACGGAGGCGTATCTTTGGAACCCAGACCATAACGGCCGCCGATGACCTTGATATCATTCTTGCCGGCTTCCGCCAGAGCGGTAACGACATCCAGGAACAGGGGCTCGCCCAGCGCGCCGGGCTCTTTGGTACGATCAAGGACCGCGATCTTCTTAACGGTCTCGGGAATAGCAGCCAGCAATTTGTCTGCGCAGAAAGGTCTGTACAGACGAACCTTGACCAGACCGACCTTCTCGCCTTTGGCGGTCAGGTAGTCGATAACTTCTTCCGCTACGTCCACGATGGAACCCATGGCGATGATGATCTTTTCCGCGTCGGGAGCACCGTAGTAGTTGAACGGTTTGTAGTTGGTGCCGAGTTTGGCATTGACTTTGTCCATGTACTCTTCGACGATCGCCGGAAGAGCATCATAGTACTTGTTGGAAGCTTCACGATGCTGGAAGAAGATATCGCCGTTCTCGTGAGAACCGCGCATAACGGGACGCTCCGGATTCAGCGCTCTCTTACGGAACTCGGCAACTGCATCCATGTCGACCATTTCTTTCAGATCATCATAATCCCAGATCTCGATCTTCTGGATCTCGTGAGAAGTACGGAATCCATCGAAGAAGTTCAGGAACGGAACACGGCCTTTGATCGCTGCCAGATGAGCGACCGCACCGAGGTCCATAACTTCCTGGGTGTTGGTCTCGCAGAGCATCGCGAAACCGGTCTGACGGCAGGCATACACATCGGAATGATCACCGAAAATGTTCAGCGCCTGAGCCGCGACTGTACGAGCGGATACATGGAAGACACCGGGAAGGAGTTCACCAGCGATCTTGTACATGTTGGGGATCATCAGAAGAAGTCCCTGAGAAGCGGTGTAAGTGGTCGTCAGAGCACCTGCGGCCAGAGAACCGTGAACGGTACCGGACGCACCGGCTTCAGACTGCATCTCGGCGACCTTGACAGTTGTGCCGAAAATGTTTTTCAGACCCTGCGCGGACCACTGATCCACGTAGTCGGCCATCGGGCTGGACGGGGTGATCGGGTAAATGCCCGCAACTTCAGTAAACGCGTAACTGACATGCGCCGCTGCGTTGTTGCCGTCCATGGTCTTCATTTTTCTTGCCATAGTTTTTCTCCCTTTCATTTTATATGGGCCGGCCGGCAGCCGATCATCAACTGGACGAGACCTGCGGCCGGATCATGTACCATAGGTAATCATAACATAAAAACCCGGGTGTGTAAAGTCAAAAACTGTGAGGTTTGCTTACATTCTGTCTCAATATTCTTTGACTTCGATGCTCAGGATATAGACCGGTTCGACCGGACGATTCTCCTTCACTTTGGTCTGTTTGGGATCATCGATCGTCGCGTCGGTCTCCTGGATCTTCGAGTACGTCTGTACCTGAGAGATCGCGACCGCCACATCCATTCCGTCGATCACCTGACCGAAAACGGTATGTGCCGTTGCGGTATAGCCGCTGAGGGTGGATTCGTACAGCGCACCTACCTGCGCGTCCAGCCAGATCGCTCCGCCGACCTTCTGATAATTGTCCAGCTTGGCCTGGTCGACCTTCATATCCTTCGGCGTATTCTCGTTCTCATTCGCGGTCTGTGCCTGCGTGATATCCTTATTCTCCGTCGTGATGATAAAGAACTGAGAGGAGTTGGTGCCGGTGAAAGCGCCGTAGTTCGCCATGCAGAGAGCTCCGTAGTAGGGAGAAAGATAATCGACGATCTCGTCCTCAAAGGTCTCTCCCCAGATGCTCTCGCCGCCGTCGCCGGTATTCGTCGGGTCGCCGGACTGGATAAAGAAATCCATGACACGGAACCACTCCTGGCCGTCGAAATAGCCTTCCTTCGCGTGGGTCAGGAAATTCTCCACCGCTTTCGGTGCTTCATCCGGGAAAAACCGAACCGTGATATCTCCCATGCTGGTATGGATCACCGCGATGGTGTCTCCTTTCGCCGGCTCGGAGAACTGATACTGATAATCCTTTTTGACGCTTCCTCCGCAGCCGGATACAAAAGCCGCGGTAAGGACCAGACACAGGATAAGTGCAAATACTTTTTTCATAAACTGCCTCTTTGTAACATGATTATAAACGGGTAAATCCGCATTTGAGCATGAACTTGTCGAACGCGAGCAGCCCGGACGGACTGTTCTTGAAGACCGCGCAGTCCTCCAGGACCTTACGGAAGATATCGCCGACTTCATCCTTCAGGACCTCTTCCGCTCTTTCCTCATCCAGATCGGTCCCGTACTTTTCTTTCATCTCTTTGATCCAGGGCTGATGCTTTTCCAGACTTTCCTTTTGCGCATCAGAAAGACGTGTCTCATCCATGCCGGTCAGGATCCCGCGGATCAATCCCAATTCCTTCTCGAGCCGGCCCGGCAGCACCGCCAGGCCCATGACCTCGATCAGACCGATATTCTCTTTCTTGATATGATGCAGTTCCGGATGCGGATGGAAGATCCCGTCCGGATATTCCTCGCTCGTCAGATTGTTGCGAAGCACCAGATCGAGCTCATAACCGCCGTCTTTCGTCCGTCTGGCAATAGGCGTGATGGCGTTATGCGGTACCATCTTTTCGTCTTCTTCCGTGAAGGCATACACGCCTACGGAAGGATCCGTATACGCTTCCCAGGCTGTCAGGATGTGCGATGCCACCCGGATCACCTCGGAAGGATTCTTTCCGGTCAGCCGGATACAGCTCATGGCCCAGTGCACCATCGCGATCTTCACACTCGGCACGGACCGGTCACGGTACTCGCAGCGGATATAGGCGTTTTCCATGGGGAACACGTGATGACCGCCCTGGTAGTGTTCATGGGTCAGGATCGACCCGCCCACCACCGGCAGACCGGCGTTGGATCCCATAAAATAATGCGGCAGATACGTAACGAACTGGAACAGCCGCCGGAACGTCAGTTCCGAGATCTTCATGGGCACATGCTCGCCCTTCAGCAAAATACAGTGCTCGTTATAGTAGGTATAGGGAGAATACTGCAGATACCATTCCTCCCCGATCAGATCCATGGGGATCTGCCTCAGGTTCTGCCTCGCCGGATGGCCGAGCCTTCCCTGGTAGCCCACGTTCTCCGGGCACAGCAGACACTTCGGATAGGAAGAAGTCTTCATCTTCAGCATCTTCGCGATCACGCGCGGATCCTTTTCCGGCTTGGAAAGATTGATCGTGATCTCCAGATCGCCGTACTCGGTCTTCGTCTGCCAGTACAGATTCTTTTTGATCCGCTCGTCCATCACATAGTGGCTTGCGCGGGACAAATGATAGAAATACTCGGAAGCCTTTTCCGGATCATCCTGACGAAGCGCTTCAAAACGCCTGGAGACTTCCGAAGGACGCGCCACAAAGAATCCCATGATCTTCGCGTCCATCAGGTCCCGGTGATCGATGCTCTCCGACTCGATGAGTCCGTTATCCACCATATAGTCCAGGATCTTGGAAAGGATCGGCTCAGGGGTAAAGGTATCCCTGGACGCGTCCACGGCCTGAAGCTTCCTGGTCTCTTCCGAGGAAAGACCGTTGCCGTCATCAAAGACCACCTTGATCCCGAGCTTCTCCATTCGCTTCACTTCATGAAGACTCCCGCGGTTTAAGTGAAGCGCTTTGGCGACCGCGTCAAAGGCAGCCTGCGGCGGCTGAGTACCGTTCGTCTCGGCCCAGGGCTCCTGCAGTTTCAAAACATCCAGCAGCTGGTTGCGGACATAGACCACATCATTCTTTTCTATGAGCTCTTCCGTCAAACCATATGCCAGGAGTTCCTCTACCAGAAACTCGATGGGTTCATCCACGCGGCAGGCGCCTTTTCCGGCTTTAGCCACATAGAATTCCGGCTTCAGGCCGGTCTTTTTCTCATAGACTTCGCTTACCCGGCGGATAAATACTTCTACCTGATCCTCTTTTACGAGGCTCACAGTACAGCCGCCGAAACCGGCTCCCGTCATACGGGAACCCAAGGTGCCCGGGATCTTCCGGGCTTCTTCTACCATGGTATCCAGCTCTTTTCCGGTCACTTCATAAAGATCCCGAAGAGAATCATGGGACTGATTCATCAGCTTTCCGAAAGCTTCAATATCCCCTCTGGAGAGGACTTCCACCGCCTCCAGAACACGCGAATTCTCATATACCGCGTGTTCGGCTCTCTTACGGCAGACACCGCTTTGGATCAGACGTTTATTCGCTTCAAACTGTTTGGGCGTCAGATCACAGAGTGCTTTGACAGGCAGTTTCGTCTGAAGATCCGCCAGTGCCTGTTCGCACTCCGCGCGCCGTTCGTTATACTTGGAGTCCGCCAGGCCACGCTTTTTCTTCGTGTTGCCGATCACGATCGCCACCGGTCCCAGTTCCAGCGGTACATAGCTGTACTCAAGGCTCGCGCAATCCAGCAGGATCGCCTTGTTCTCCCGGCCTAAGCCTACGGAAAACTGATCCATGATCCCGCAGTTCACCCCGTTGAAGGTGTTCTCGGAGTGCTGGCACATCTTGGTCAGAGTGACTTTATCGATCCCTGTATGGAACTGATCGTTCAGCATGGTAGCGATCAGGACTTCCAGCGAAGCGGAAGAAGAAAGGCCCGAGCTGTTCGGGATCTCCCCGTAGACCATGATATCCATGCCACTAAGCGGTACGCCCCGCATCAGGAATTCCTTGATGACTCCCTTCGGATAGTTCGACCAGCCGTCTTCCTTGCGATACTCGACCGGATCCAGGCTCGTCTCTACGCGGTGCGGAAAATTCAGGCTTTCAAAGCGCAGTACCCGGTCCGTGCGCAGTCTGATCGCACCCCAGGTACCGAAAGTCAGCGCGCAGGGAAATACCTTGCCGCCGTTATAGTCGATATGCTCACCGATCAGGTTCACGCGTCCGGGAGCATAATAAACTCTGACATCCTCCTCGGTCCCGCCGAAACGCTTGATGAATTCTTCGAGCAGATAAGCCTTCTGGTCACTCATGACTCCAGGGCTCCTTTCAGGTTTTCCGCTAGCGCTTTCATATCATCGGACTCCATGGCCGCTTCACTCCACAGCGGAAACAGCGGGTCATCCCCTTTGATCCGGGGCAGCACGTGAAGATGATAATGCATTACGCTCTGTCCGGCGGCTTCGCCGTTATTCTGGAGGATATTCAGTCCATCCAGCGGCGTCCCGGCCTCGGCAAAGGCCTTTCTCGCTGCCAGAGAGAGCTTTTTCGCGAGGATCATCGCTTTCGCTGCCAATTCGTCCGGAAGTTCGTAGAAATTCTCATAATGCTCCTTCGGGAGGATCAGCATATGCCCTTTCATTCCCTGATTGAGATCCAGGATGACACGGAAATCTTCATCCTCATAAACGGTATTCGACGGAATCTTGCCCGCCGCGATCTTGCAGAAAATACAGTTGTCCATCACCCGTACTCCTTTATAAATAATGTCGATCGTTTACTTTTTCAGCGCCGCGTAGACGTCCCGCTTGGAGATCCCGCGGTCCTTCGCTACCGCTTTCATGGCGTCCTTCTCCGGAAGGTCCTGATACAGTGCCATATGCTCTTCAATGCTCAAGTCCTCAAAGCGCGCTACCTTTTCCTTTTGTCTTTCTTCTTCCGGCACGCCTTCGATCAGGATCACGAACTCACCTCTGGGCTCGACCCTGTCAAAGTAGATGCCAAGCTCCTCGATCGTCCCCAGTCGGACCTCCTCAAACCTTTTGGAGATCTCCCGCACACAGGCCGCCGGACGTCCTCCCGCTGATTTGGAAAGCAGTTTCAGGGTCTCCTTGAGCCTGTGCGGCGCTTCATAGAAGATCGTGGTCCCACGCGCTTTAGCGAGCGCTTCGAGCACTTCTTCTCTCTCTTTTTTATCCGTGGGAAGGAACCCTTCGAAGCTGAACCTCCTGGAATCAAGTCCCGACAGCGCCAGAGCCGTCACGAACGCGCAGGGTCCCGGCAGCGCTGTCACATGGATCCCCGCATCATGGCATTTCCTGACCAGGATCTGCCCGGGATCGGAGATCGCCGGCATACCGGCATCCGAGATCAGCGCGACGTCCTCCTCCGGCTGATCCAGGCCTTTGAGCCTTCTGATGATCTCCTCGGAGCGCTCCTGTTCGTTGAACTTGTGATAGCTGATGAGCGGTTTATGAATATCAAAATGTGTAAGCAGCCCCAGCGATGTGCGCGTATCCTCACAGGCGATCACATCCACCGACCGGAGCGTTTCCAGCACCCTTTCGGAAATATCCGACAGATTTCCAATCGGCGTCGGGCAAAGATACAGGGTCCCCATGCTATTCCTCGTGATGACGGCGGTGATACGACCGCTGATACGCGATCCGGATACGTTCCCGCAGCGTCAGCAGGTTTCTCGTCGTCCAGGTAGCCGGCGTCAGCGCGATCACGATCGGATAGATCTCCAGACGTCCAAGCAGCATACCGGCTGCCAGCACAAGCTTGGAGAACCATGAATAGTCCGCGTAGTTCGCCGACGGACCAACGGCCGCAAAACCGGGACCGATATTGTTGAAACAGGCGATCGCGGCTGTAACATCCGTCTCGAAATCAGACTTGTCAAACGCCAGCAAGAGGATCATCAGGATCAACAATGCCATATACAGAGAAAAGTACGAGTTGACGGAATGCAGCACAGTATTATCCAGACGCTTGCCCTCGAATTTGATGATCTCGACGGATCTGGGATGCAGCAGATGTCTCAGTTCCCGTTTGATGTCGGAAAAGAGCATCATCACACGCGAGACTTTCAGACCGCCGCCTGTGGAACCGGCACATCCGCCGATAAACATCAGGACAAGCAGGATCGACTTCGAAAGCTGCGGCCAGGTGTTGAAGTCAGCCGTCGCGTAACCGGTCGTCGTCAGGATAGAAGCCGTCTGGAAGGCTGACTGGCGAAGAGCCAGATTGAATGTAAGCCCCATCCGGCTCATCAGATTCAGAACGATCAGCACGTTCGCTCCCACCCAGATCAGGAGATAACAGCGAAGCTCCGTGGATTGCAGCGCCAGCTTGAGCTGTTTTCGTACGACCAGATAGTACAGGTTGAAGTTGACACCGAACATCATCATGAAGATCGTGATGACCCACTGCAGATACGGACTGTACGAGGTGATGGAATCTCCCTTGACACCGAAGCCGCCGGTACCGGCGGTACCGAACATGTGACAGAAGCTTTCAAAAACAGACATGCCGCCAGCCAGGAGGAAGATCACCTCGATCACGCTGATCGCGATATAAAGAAGATACAGGATCCGCGCGGTATCACGAAGACGCGGCACCAGCTTACCTACGGTCGGCCCGGGCACCTCTGCCCGCATGACATGCATGTTGCGGTCATTCTGCGAAGGAACGATCGCCATCATGAACACGATCACGCCCATACCGCCGATCCAGTGCGTAAAGCTTCGCCAGAACAGCATTCCTTTACTCATCGCTTCCACATCCCGAAGGATCGAAGCACCTGTCGTCGTAAAGCCGCTGACTACTTCGAAAAACGCGTCGATATAGTTCGGGATCTCTTTGCTGATAACAAACGGGAGCGCGCCTATCGCGGATACGATGATCCACGACAGCGCGACGATGATAAATCCTTCCTTCGCGTAGATCACGCGGTTTCCTTTGCGGAAAATAAGTGTCAGCGTCAGTCCGCCGGCCAGCGAGATCAGGATCGTGATTAGAAAAGCCGTGATACATCGCTCATGATAGATGATCGAGACCACAAGCGGTAAGATCATCAGAGCCGCCACCACCTCCATGACCTGACCGATCATGAAGAAAATCATTTTTCGATTCATATCATTCTCCAGGAAGGATTATTCGACGAAAATATCGGAAAGGTCATACAGTGTATGGCCTGCGGAAACTACGATAACGCGATCGCCGACCTGCATGCTGTCGGTAGGACCGGGAATGATCCTCTGATCACCGCGCACGATGCCGCCGATCAGGATATTCGGTTTGATCTGTCCGTTCAGATTGAGAAGCGCGACACCGGCTCTCTTAAAGTTCTGACGTACGTTGAACTCCAGCGCTTCCGCCTTGCCGCCCATCAGTTTATACAGAGTTTCTACGTTGTTGCCTACCGCGTTCTCGATTGCGCGGGCATAACGAACGATCAGATCCGCCACCAGCTTCTTCGGCTCTACCTGACCCATCAGACCAAGCTTCATCGCCAGGTTGCTGAACTCTGTCCGGTCGATCTTCGCCAGCGTCTTGCCTACATTCTGCGAAGCCGCGTAGATCGCCATCAGGATGTTTTCCTCATCCATGCCGGTCAATGCTACGAACGCGTCGCAGTTTTCCAGGCCTTCTTCCATCAGCATATCTCCGTGCGCGCCGTCACCATGAATAACGATCGCCTCAGGTACTGCCTCGCAAAGATCACGGCATCTGTCACGGTCTTCCTCGATGATCTTGACTGTGGTACCCAGCTCCACCAGCATTTTCCCGAGGTGCATGGCTGTCAGGCTGCCGCCCAGGATCATTACGTTTCTGGACGCGATCGTACTGAATCCCAATTCCGAGATGACACGGTCCGCCTCCGCGGGCGAGGCATTCATCGTGATCCGGTCGCCTGCACGCAGCCGGAAAAACCCGTCGGGAACGAAAACATCGTCTCCGCGTCCCACAGCCACGATCAGATATTTGCCTTTATATTGTTTACGCATATCGATCAGCGTCATCCCATCCAGAGAAGAATCCGCGGGCAGTTTCATCTCGACCATCTCAAAGCTTCTGCGCGCGAAATAATCCGCGTGCATGCCGGACGGGAGCTTGAGCATGTTGAAAAGCTCCGAAGCCACGATCTGAGACGGATTCAGAAACATGGAAATATTCATCTGCTGCTTGATAAAGGCGAGTTCCCGGTCGGATGTTTCCGGTTTTTCGATCCTTGCCACCGTATGATGGGCGCCCATTCTCCTTGCCAGGAAACAACAGAGGATATTCTTTTCATCCGATGTCGTCATCGCAAGGAAGAGCCGGCATTCTTCCGCGCCAGCTTCCTGCAACGTATCATAGTCAGTTCCGTCGCCTACCAGCGTCTGAACGTCATACTGATCAGCAATACTTTTGATCACAGACTCCGACAGATCGATTGCTGTCACATCGTGTCCTTCCGCTGCCAGCGTCCCCACGATATATGTTCCGATCTTCCCGCAACCCACGACAATTATCTTCATTACGCGTTATCCTCCAGTGTATGGATACTTCTCCTTATTTTACCCTTTTTCAGGCAATTTTTCAAGAACTAAAGGCAGTCATCTTCCATAACCCGCGCGTGACTGGATCCTGTCCAGGATCCCCTGCACACTGATATTCTGATGAGTCAGATACATCCTGGCCACATTCTCTACAAAAGAAAACTCTGCGCCTGTCTTCTTCGCGATCTTCTCCAGGGACAAGCCCCGATCGATATACTTCGTGATCCTTGTGACCAGAAGATCCAGATCCTGCGGAGCTTTTTCCTGTATCTCCTTCTTCTCGAGGTGTGCAGTCTTCGCATGGCCGTAGTAGATCGTTTTCGGATGACATTCAAGCAGCTTTTCCCAGCTTTTAGCGATCTGCGTCCCCAGATGTAACTCAAGCTCGTACAGCGGATTCAGATCGCCCACGAAGAAATCGCCTTCATCCAGGCAGAGTGAGATACTGTCATCACTGTGACCCGGCGTAGAAAGGATCTCGCCCCGAATCCCCAGCCGAGCCAGAAAGCTTCGGCTTTCAGCCAGAGAGATCACCTTGATTTTCTCATCCCTGATCGGAAGAAATCGCATATTCTTTTCCTTTGCGTAGACGGTATCCGCAGTATGCAGATAGTCTTTTTGAACGTCCATTACCACGATCACAGGTCCCAGGTCCGCGATCTCCTGGGCGATCCCCATATGGTCCGGATGAAAGTGCGAAATCAGGATATAATCGATCTTCTGGACCGGGATCCCAAGCTCTCCCATCATCCGGCAAAACTCAGGAAATGTCCCGGCCCATCCGGTATCCCAGAGGATCCGGCCTTTTAATCCTTCGATCAAGTAGGTATTCGTGTTGGAATACATCAGTTCATAGATCTTCATCTGTTTCTCCCATCAGGCGCATATTCCCGTAAAAGACCCATCTTCTTTGCGTGCCGGATATCGTTCATGATCTCTCGCATTGTTTTCTCCGGGCGATTGAATGCGTTCATCACCACAAACACATAGGGATCATCCTGATATTTCGCGTATAATTCCTTTGCTGACAGGATACCTTCTTGAAAAGCCTCCCGTCCGGCCATCGCATGCGCCTCGCATTCTTCCAGAAAATGCATCAGTTCGGCCTCATACCAGGAAAAAACACCGGAAAACTCCGGAAACTGCTCCAGGAACAGCTTTTCATCGAAATCATCGCTCTCGATCATTTCGATGACGCGTTCCTTCGTCAGGACATGATTATTCGCTTTACTATGAAAGAAAAGATACTCCGGCGCTTTGATCTTGATCCTTCGGAAGTACTGATCGACGACCACGAACCCTTCTTTTTCCACCGCCCGATCAGACCGGTTGAGCTTCTTCACGGCTTCGATACAGTCATCCAGCGTATGAAACGAATACTCCGCCGGTCGGATCACACCGATATCTTCCACTCGTTCCTGTCCGGTAAGATTATCCCTTGTCCCAGTATGGTACAGTATGATCTTCCCGTAGTGGATCACCACATGATTGTACGGAGAAGCCAGCTCAAAAATATAGGTTGCATTTTTGTCCAGTTTCTCAAAAGGGATCGAGCCATAGTTTTCCGCTGCCCGGATCAGTTCATCGAAGTTTTTATACCTGCCGCCGATGTTGGCATTTATTTCCGATAAATGAGAATTTTTCGCGTTGATGACCGAGTTCGTGGAGAAACGCCACTCTCCGTCATACCAGTACAGTTTGATGATCGAACCGTCCACCTTCTCCTGGACCTTCGCGCTCTCCCAGTCGATCGAAGCCGCGTAAGGCTCTGAGAAATTGAAGAATTTATCGAATCCGCGGCATACCACTTTCTGACGAACCACATCGATGATAATTCCCCTTGCTTCACACACATAGGGATCAGAAAAGTCCGGCGCGGCGCCGTAATTAAAAATATACAGATCCCCATCCCAACTGACCGAGACCGCCTTCTCGTTCATTATTTTTTTGACAGTTTCGATGGGATACTGCTTTACCAAATCTAAAATCAAACTTGCCATCTTATTATTTCAAACGTGCATTTTTATCACACGCATTCAGTTTCCAGACGTCCTCATACAAAGTCTCGCCCAGAAGTTTTCCATCCAGCTCTCTCATTTTCTCTGAGTTGTTCCATGCGTGGAGCGGCCGCATATGGAGACTGATCATCGCCGCTACATACAACGCCGGATCAGTCTCCATGCCCTCTGCCAGTGCCTTCAACAGATAAAAGTACGCGCTCACACTCTCGTGTCCGTAGAAATGAGCCTCTTCGGTAGGTTCACCTTTATAATTGAAGAATGCCTTGGTATAGGGCTTGCCGATATCATGATATCGCGCGGCTACCCGGACCAGCTTCGAAAATCCATGTTCCTTCGCGTATGCCTCCGCCATCAGCATATGTTGGCCGATCGTCTCCGGATGATGATGATTATCGTGCCCGATCTCTACCATCTTCTCCGGTTCCCAGCCATCATTTTTCTCCGCGTCTTTCCTGATCAGCTCAAGGTCGCATCCGGGAATGAGCTCGATCCTGTCCCAACCTTCATGATAGTATGGAGCATGGTAGGAGCGCAGCATCTTTTCGATAATATCATCCGGTACGACAGCTTCTCGCAGAAGATTGCGCTCTCTTACCAAAGCTGGCGGCGCCATAACAACTGCTGCCGTTTTCACACATCGGATATTCTTAAGTTCCGCCAGAAATACAGTCCTGTACCGATAGTGAATATTTGTCGCATCATAAACACAGCTGATTCCGTTTTTCAGATCTTCTTTGACCCGCTTCTGAAGCAGCTGAAACACTCTGTTCGGATCGCGTTGATCCAGAAAACCATAGAGTTCTCTTCGGATCGCGTCCGAACTGTGAATATGATATCCTTTTTTCTCATACTCCAAAGCCAGCGTGGACTTTCCGCTTGCCGGAAGTCCGATCATCATCACCATCTCGGGAATGAACATCTGCGGCACCTCGTTTCCAATAATTCTTTATCTCCTACAGCCATTATAACTTTCGAAAGACCGTAATTCAAGTAACCTGTTGGGTACTGTTCATACGGAAGAAATGCAAAGAAACAAAAAACCGGGCTCGTATATGAACCCGGTTCACTATATGGAGCATAGGGGACTTGAACCCCTGACCTCTTGACTGCCAGTCAAGCGCGCTCCCAACTGCGCCAATGCCCCATGCGAATTCTTATTATAGCAAAGGGGCTCTGGCTTGTCAAATCTTTTCTTCAAATTATTTCTTATAGATATTCATGTCACCGGAAACGGAATTGAGTTCGATTTCCATGTCTCCGTCACCATGGATGATCTTGTCATTATGGTTTGTGACGGACATGTTGACATTCGTGTCACCGGAAACTGATTCGGTTTCCGCGGTGAAGCCAATGTCCTCCGATACATATACCGTAAGCTCGCCGCTGACTGTGTTGCCCTTGATCTTCTTTGCCGCTTTCGCCAGGCTGACAGTCATATCGCCGCTGACCGTTTCGAATTCGATCTTCCTTGCACTGATCTCATCTACATTGATATCCGCTGAGACAGCTTCGACCTCCAGCTCCTCTACAACGATACCGGCTCTCAGATCCACATCGGCGGAGACGGTCTCGATCTTCAGTTCTTCCAGACCGGCCGGGATGACGAGTTTCAGATTCTTGGATGCGTAATTGTTGATGGTATTCAGGTTAAAGCCCAGAGAGAAGTTCCAGGACTGGCTGTATTCCTGGATGATCAGGGTATCGCCATCGATCTTGTAGGACATTCTCTGCTCGTCCTTCAGGTTTTCCGGTTCATTCACTTCGAAAGAAACCGCGTCGCCGCTTTCGACCTGAATGGACCCGGCGACCCATTCGACTTTTACCTTATTGATCTTCTGTCCTTCAAAGCTTTCTGAAGATGAGATCACGTTACCGGAAGATTTCGCCTCCGACGAAGCCCCCGTTTTCTTATTGCCAAGCAGGCTTCCACCTCCATGCAGCCACAGACCCCAGCAAAGGACCCAGGCAAGAATGATTGCGACCACGGACCAAATGATCACTCGAATAACTGCTGATGATTTCATGATTAATACATCCTCCGGTTTTTATCTTTTTCTTCCATTAAATCAAAGATCGCTCTCAGGATCTGGTCGATGGCCGCGCCGATCAGGAAGATCAGCCAGCTGATACCCCAGGCGCCGGTCAGAAAGCTGATGGCGAAATACAGGACAACGATCACCATCCACATGGCGCCGTGGACTGCGTCATAAAGTTTGTGCTTGTCGGAATTCCTGTTCTGCCAGATCCGGAAGTCATCGACCATCGACTGGCCTTTGGCTTTGTAGTAAGGTTTGGACAGTTTGTTGTAGATGAGCAGGCCGGTAGCTGCCGCGACGAACAGAAACAGGCAGACGACACCGAACGTATTTCCGAAAATAATGACAGGGACCGGGCACAGGATATACAGAGCGATGGCAATGGAGCGAAAGATCGCGCTTTGTTTACCGGCTTCATCCACCTCCTGCTGATTGTACGGAACATACTGCTGCTGTTCCAGCTGGAGCTGGCTGATCAGTTCTGAGACATCGCCTATCCCGGCGATGGTAATGTTGTAAGCCGCTTCCGGGCTCTTACCTTCCGAAAGAAGGTCATGATATTTGTCGATGGCGTTCTGGATCATCTCTTCCTTCAGCTCGACCGCCGACCGTGTGGGCTGAACACCCGCAAACAGCTGATCCATATGGGCACGGATTCTATCTTCCATGGTCATTATCCTCCAAAAGTTTCTCTATAGTCGTCTTTGCTTCTTCCCACTCGGCTCTCATACGGAAGTACGCTTCCCGCCCGGTGGGGGTGATACTGTAATACCTCCTTCGGGCACCGGTCATCTCGTCGCCCCAGTAGGAGTATATGTATCCGGCAGCTTCCAGCCGTCGGAAGGCGGTGTATAAAGTCGCTTCCTTCAGCTCGTACTGCCCGGCTGTCTTATCCTGGATGGCTTTATTGATCTGGTAGCCGTAACTGTTCCCATGAAGCAGATGGGCCAGGATGATCGTATCCGTGTGTCCGCGGATCAAATCAGCTGTGATAGACATAAGCTTTCTCCTCGTTTTTGTTTTCTAAGTATATTCTATTACAAGATACCTCGCCTGTCAAGGTATCTTTGAAAATTATATATGTTTTTTTATTAAAGCGAACCGTTTCGTTTTGGCATTTGGTCAATTGACACTTTTCTCGTCCGCATGATATCATTTTCAGGTGACCATATATTATAATAGGAAGGAAATCATTTATATGAAACCTGTTTGTCTTGCCAAAGAGCTCTCCGGCAATACCTATCCCGGCCGCGGGATCATCCTGGGTCTGTCCGCGGATGGCCGGAAGGCTGTCACCGCTTACTTTATCATGGGCCGCAGCGTCAACTCCCGCAACCGTATCTTTGTGACCGACGGTGAAGGGATCCGGACCGAAGCTTTCGATCCGTCCAAGCTTTCCGATCCCAGCCTGATCATCTACGCGCCTGTGCGTGTTCTGGGCAATAAGACGATCGTGACCAACGGCGATCAGACGGATACGATCTATGAACTGATGGACAAGCAGATGACCTTCGAACAGGCGCTGCGTACACGTACCTTCGAGCCCGACGCGCCGAACTACACGCCCCGTATCTCGGGGATCATGCATATCGAGAACGGAAAATACAACTTTGCCCTCTCGATCCTGAAATCCGATGACGGTGATCCTTCCTCTACTCTTCGTCAGAACTTTGCCTATAACTGCCCCAAGGCAGGCGTCGGCCGCTTCCTTCACACCTATGCCGGCGACGGAAATCCACTGCCCAGCTTTGAAGGGGAGCCCACGCCGGTTGTCACGATCCCGGACGATATCGATGAAATGACTTCGCTGGTCTGGGACAATCTCAATGAAGACAATAAAGTATCCCTGTTCGTACGCTATATCGATATTAAGACCGGCGCTTGTGAGACCCGGATCGTGAATAAGAATCAGTAATCATTTACATACCGCCGGCTGACGGCGGCGAAAGGAGATCCCTATGAATGAATTGCAGCTGAAATACGGTACCAACCCCAACCAGAAACCGGCCCGGATCTTTATGGAGGACGGCTCGGACCTTCCGATCACTGTCCTGAACGGCCGTCCCGGCTATATCAACCTGCTGGATGCCCTGAACGGCTGGCAGCTGGTCAGTGAGCTGAAGAGAGTCAGCGGTCTTCCGTCCGCGACTTCCTTCAAACATGTCTCGCCCGCCGGTGCCGCGATCGGCCGTGAAATGTCCGATACGCTGAAGAAGATCTACTGGGTGGACGATGTCAAAACGCTCACTCCCCTTGCCACCGCTTACGCACGCGCGAGAGGCGCGGACCGCATGAGCTCCTTCGGTGATTTCATCGCTCTGTCCGATGTCTGTGACGTAGCGACAGCCCGTCTGATCCGCCGGGAAGTCTCTGACGGCGTGATTGCTCCCGGTTATGAGCCTAAGGCGCTGGAAATGCTGAAAAAGAAAAAGCAGGGCGGCTACTGCGTCCTGCAGATCGATCCTTCTTATAAACCGGCGTCCGTCGAGCGCAAACAAGTGTTCGGCGTGACCTTCGAACAGGGTCGTAACGAACTGATCATCGATGAGAATTTCTTTTCGAACATCGTGACCGCCAACAAGGACCTTCCTGAGGAAGCCAAGCTGGATCTGGCCATCTCGATGATCGTCCTGAAGTATACCCAGTCCAACTCCGTCTGCTATGTCAAGGACGGTCAGGCGATCGGTATCGGTGCCGGTCAGCAGTCCCGGATCCACTGCACTCGCCTGGCCGGACAGAAGGCAGACAACTGGTGGCTCAGACAGTCTCCGAAGGTACTGAACCTGCCTTTCCGCGAGGATATCGGCCGTCCCGACCGTGACAACGCGATCGATCTGTATATCGGGGACGAGTATGAAGACCTGCTCGCGGACGGTGTCTGGGAGAATACCTTTACCGAGAAGCCTTCTGTCTTCACTCGTGAAGAAAAGAAGGAATGGCTGGCCAAAAATACAGATGTGATCCTTGGTTCCGATGCCTTCTTCCCCTTCGGCGATAATATCGAACGTGCGTTCAAGAGCGGCGTGAAATATGTCGCGGAACCCGGCGGTTCTGTTCGAGATGACAACGTCATCGCCGCCTGCGATAAGCATGATATGGTGATGTGCTTCACAGGACTGAGGTTGTTCCATCATTAATCTCTAATAAGACGAGAATCCATAGCAAAATTGCTATGGATTCTTTTTTTGTCTTATCACGTCGCGAAGAATGAGGATGATGCAGATCAGAAGGATCAGGCCAGCGATCACGACCGCGAAATGCATAAAGACCTCTTCCGGGAGGATGTTGATGATCTGATCGTAGCGAGGATCGAAGATCCAGTTGGATTTCCCGGGGAAAAACATATGATGAAAGATCGTGAAGAAACGGGAGAAGTCGATAGCCCCGAAGATACCGATGACCGCGAACAGGATCAGCAGCGTCACACCGCACCAGAAACCTGTCCGGTGCCCGCCCCACCTCTTCAGTCGAACATTCACGACACGTCGAAGGAACTGCCAGCCGAGCACGATCGTTCCGCTGATGCCCAGGACCCAGAGATCCAACATAAAGAGCTTTCGGACATCCTCAAAATGCATCCTGCCCTCTTCCGAGAAAGCCAGAATACCGGTACGGAAGGTGGATGAGAGGCCGATGCAGTAATTCATCATATCGTTGTATGCTTCCATGATCTCGGCGCGGGTCAGTGTACGGGTGCCCTCTGCGAGAGCGACCTTCACTTCCGTCAGATGGAGCGGATCTATCTGTATGGCGTACAGCGGACGAATCAGGATCGGCACGGCGATCGATCCACTGACGATCAGCAGCATGCCCGCCAGATACAAGATGATCGTAAGTAAGTTGCTTTCTTTTTTTCTATTCATTTTAATTCTCGCTTTCTTTCAATGAATCCATTATAACGCGCTGCAGACGTCCAGGCAAGAGGATCTCGTCTGTTTGATGGCGTGTCGCTTTCTGGTTGACAATGACCCGTGAATCCTGTAAGATTGAAGCAAGAAATATCGCGGCGAATGCGGCCGCAAAATAAGAGGAGGAAAATGGTTATGATGACAAAGCTGCCGATCGGTATACAGGTGTATTCCGTCCGTGAATATGCGGAAAAGGATTTCCGCGGAACGCTCCAGGCCCTGAAGGATATGGGTTACGATTTTGTCGAGCTGGCCGGCCTTTACGGTATGGAAGCCGAAGAGATCAAGAAAGTGCTGGATGAAGTCGGGATCCCGGCGATCAGCGCACACGTTCCCTATGTAGAGCTGCTGGCAGATCCGGCTGGCACGATCGCGAAATATCAGAAGATCGGTGTGAAGTATATCGCTTTCCCGTATCTGGATGATTCCGTACGTCATGGCACGCCGGCATTCCCGGAGACCCTCGCCAACATGAAGAAGATCTGTGAAGTCGCCAAAGAAATGGGCATGGTCATGCTCTATCACAACCACGATTTCGAATTCATCAAAATGGATGATGGCAAATACGCGTTCGATTACATGTATGAAGTGATTCCCGCGGACCTGCTGCAGACCGAGATCGACACCTGCTGGGTCAACGTCGCCGGTGAGAATCCCGCTGAATATGTGAAGAAATATGCGGGCCGCTGCCCTGTTGTTCACCTGAAAGACTTCTACAAAGAAGGCAAAGCCGAAGGCATGTATGAACTGATCGGCATCACGAAGAAAGAAGAGTCCAAGGGCGTGTTCGAATTCCGTCCCTGCGGATACGGTCTGCAGGATATGCCCGCGATCGTCAAAGCCGCGGAAGAAGCAGGCGCTAAATATCTTGTTGTCGAGCAGGATCGCAGCGTAGGCCGTACACCCATGGAGGCAGTCAAACTGTCCATCGAATACCTGAAAAACTGAGCAAATTCCTATTGCACTTAAGTTCGTTCTATGATATATTCAGGAAAACAAATGAAGGAGGATCACCTGAATGAAGTATGTCTGCAACATCTGCGGCTACGTCTATGACGAAGAGCTTGGCGATATGGAAAACGATATCGAAGCCGGAACCAAATGGGACGAACTTCCCGAGGATTTCCTTTGCCCCCTGTGCGGAGCCGGTAAAGAAGATTTCACCGAAGAAGAGGAATAATCGGATATATCTATAAAGCAAGGCCGGCTTTCTGAGCCGGCCTTATTTTTCACTTTGGAGGACTTCCATGATTCTTCTCTACAGGCTTGAGGAGCATCCTCTTTTACCGGCGATCCGCATGCTTTGTGCCATGTACGGTCACGAAGCGAGGATCATCGGAACAAATGAAATCAGGCAGCCTCTCAGGCAGCTCGTAAGTGCTGAGCCCGGGACTTTCCTGCCTTTTGCTGTGCCGGCCACGGCACCGGTGGATCAGGTGCCGGAAGAAGAACTCATTTTGTTTGCCGGCATGGATCAGGAACAGGTGAGTCATTTTGTGGATCAGCTGAAAGCGCTTTCCAAAGGCACTTCCTCGAAGATCCTGAAAGCAATGCTGACGCCCACGAACGCCGAATGGAGCACGCTGTATCTTCTGGAGCATCTTCAGGAAGAACGCGCTTACTATCAGAATCGGAGGAATCGTCCATGATCGAATATAATGAGAAGTCCGGCCTGTTTCATCTTTCTTCCGATACTTTCAGCTATGTGCTGGCTGTCAGGGACGGAAGGCTGCTGAACCTTTACTACGGTGATCCACTGACACCCGGAACGGATCTTTCTTATCTGCTCTCTTCCTACTATCAGGTTTCCTCTTTTGAACAGATCGAGCAGAACCTGCCGCTGGAACTCCCGTCGGTCGGTACCGGCTGGTATGGTGATCCTTCCGTGCAGGCGATCGGACCGGACGGAAATAACATTACCAAACTGCGGTTTGCGGACTATAAGATCCTGCCGCATAAAGAGCCCCTGGAAGGACTTCCTTCCGTGGGTGTCGGCAGCGCCAGGCTGGAGAAAGATGAAACACTGGAGATCCTGCTGAAGGATGAACTGACCGGTCTTCAGGCGATCCTTTCCTATACGGTTTTGGATTCCGCTTTAGCCCGTTCCATGCGACTCGTGAACGCTGGATCGGACGAACTGCTGCTTACCCATATGGCGTCCGCGGGTTTCTCTCTTCCTTCCCGTCGGTTTGAAGTCCTTCATCTTCGCGGCGCCTGGGCCAGAGAACGGCATATCGTCCGGACACCGCTCGGACAAGCCCAGGTCCGTATCCAGTCCCAGCGCGGTGCCTCCGGGCATGAGGAGAATCCTTTCATTGCGCTGCTTGCGCCGGAAACGACTGAAAATGCCGATCCCGTCTATGGACTCAGCCTCGTATACAGCGGCAGTTTCCTGGCGGAGGCGCAGGTCAGTCCCTTCGACAGCACCTATGTTTCGATCGGACTTAATCCCATGACCCATCAGTGGCACCTGGCTCCCGGTGAGACTTTCCAGTGTCCGGAAGCCGTGCTTGTTTACTCTCATGAAGGTATGAACGGGATGAGCCAGATCTATCACAGACTCTATCGTGATCATCTGTGCCGGAGCGAATGGGCCGGGAAAGAACGACCCATCCTGATCAACAACTGGGAAGCCACGTACTTCCGTTTTGATGAGCGCAAACTTCTGTCGCTGGCGAAAAAAGCCTCTTCCCTGGGGATCGAACTGTTGGTACTGGATGACGGGTGGTTCGGCGTCCGAAACGATGACCGCCGTTCGCTTGGTGACTGGTATGTGAATCCCGAGAAGCTTCCCCACGGACTTTCAGGGATCGCGAAAAAAGTCGGTGAACTGGGGATGAAGTTCGGCCTTTGGGTAGAGCCGGAGATGATCTCTCCGGACAGTGATCTGTACCGGGCACATCCCGACTGGTGTCTCCACGCACCCGGCCGCAGCCGCACCGAAGGCCGCCATCAGCTTATCCTCGATCTTTCGCGCGAGGATGTGCAGGATTACCTGATCCGGGTACTGACCAGCGTTTTCTCTTCTGCGGACATTTCCTATGTCAAGTGGGATATGAACCGCAATATGACAGAAAGCTTCTCTGCGCTGCTGCCGCCTCATCTGCAGATGGAGACCCAGCACCGCTATATCCTGGGCCTATACCGGGTGCTGAATACCCTTACCGAGGCTTTCCCTCACATTCTTTTCGAGAGCTGTTCGGGTGGCGGAGGACGTTTTGATCCGGGTATGCTCTACTTCATGCCACAGACCTGGACCTCAGACGATTCCGACGCGGTCGAACGCCTGAAGATCCAGTACGGGACTTCTTTAGTCTATCCCGCTTCCGCGATGGGCGCCCATGTAAGCGCTGTTCCGAATCACCAGATCGGCCGAGTCACATCCATGAACATGCGGGCCGATGTGGCCATCGGCGGGAACTTCGGCTTTGAGCTGGATCTCGACAGACTTTCCGATCAGGATCTTGCCACAGCCAAAGCCTATGTCCAAAAACTGAAAGACCTTCGAAGACTCACAGCCCGCGGCACGTTTACCCGACTTATCTCACCTTTTGAGACGAACTATACTGCCTGGCAGTTCGCGGATGAGAAACGGGTCCTTCTCTGTTACTACAGGATCCTGGCCGAACCCAATCCCATCCCGCACCGGGTGTATCTGAAAGGTCTCGAGCCGTCGGCTCTATATCAGATCGATGAAGCCGATGCTTCGTCCCTCCCGGAATCTTTCCGAAGTGTATTTACCGGTTCTGCTCTCATGGAAGCCGGCGTCCCGATGATCTGGGACAAGACCGGCGACTTTGTCAGCCGCACCATCGTTTTCCATAAAGTGAACTGAAAGGAGACTCCCATGCCTATCATCGGAATCTGGGCCGACTATCTGGCCCATCGCGCTGCCCATATCGAAGATACGGTGGCGCGCGGCAATGCCCTGCTGCTTCGCGAGGGCAAAGAGCCGTATACCATCCGTTACTTCCACTCGGCCGAAGACGTTCGGGAAGGGATCGCGGACTGCGAGATCCTTTACGGGTATTTCCCCGCGGACATGATCAAAGAGGCCAAAAAACTCGTCTGGCTGCATGCGGCTTCCGCCGGCGTGGATTCTCTCCTTTCCGACGACGTCTATGCCCATCCGGACAAAATCATTCTCACACACTCCAACGGATCCTACGGGATCACGATCTCCGAGTACATGGTCATGATGATCCTCATGCTCATGCGCCGGCAGCTCGAGTATGGCCGCCTGCAGCTCGAGCGGACCTGGAAATATATCGGCGATATCCGTTCCATATACGGGAGCCGCGTGGTCATCGTAGGTACCGGCGATATCGGAACGAACCTGGCAAGACGGCTGAAAGCCATGGGCGCTTCCAAGATCATCGGTCTTCGTAGGACCCTGAAAGCCGCCGATCCGGCTTTTGACTCGATCGGAACGCTGGAGCATCTGGAAGAAGCACTGCAGGGAGCCGATGTGCTCGCGCTCTGCGTACCGGCGACTGCAGAGACGAACGGTCTTCTTTCCCGGGAGATCATCGCGAAGATGGATCCCAAGACCTTCGTGGTGAATGTCGGCCGCGGCAGTGCCATCGATCAGGAAGCCCTGACCGAGGCATTAAAAGAAGGCCGCCTTGCCGGCGCGGCCCTGGATGTATTTACACCGGAACCGCTGCCTGCTGACGACCCGCTTTACGATCTGCCGAATGTGATCCTGACGCCGCATGTGGCCGGCAATATGTCGCTGAGCTACACGTCCGACCTGAATGTGGACATTTTCTGCCGCAATCTGGAAAGGTACTTTAGCGGCGAAGAGCTGCACCACGTAGTGGACCGGAAACTGGGATACTGATCTTCGCTTCGCAGCGTGCGACGAGATATGAATGACAAAACCGCGCCTCATCAGCGCGGTTTTTTATCGCTTTCTTGAAGATTCGTAGACGATGACCGGCGTGCCCATCTCCACTCTCTCGTAAAGTGTCTGAGCGACTTCCAGTGGCGCGTTCACACATCCGTGGGAACCGTTCCACTGATAGATGTCTCCGCCGTATTTCGTCCGCCAGCGGTAAGCGTCATGGATCCCGTAGGTCTGGCCGTAAAAGCCTACCCAGTAATCGCAGACAGAACCGCCTTCCAGCTTGTTGTAGTCTTCGTCCTTGTTTTCTACCTGGAATACGGCGCAGGGCGTATCGTGAACATCCTGATATCCCGTGACGACATCCCCTTCGACGATCAATTCGCCGTTCTCAAAATACCAGAGATGCTGATCATCCAGAGAGATCTCGATATAGGTACCGCCCGCGGGCGTACCTACGCCGAACTCGTTGACTGTCAGGCCCGGGATGGAAGGTTCGCTGTGGATCTCCAGCTCTTCTTCCTGATCCGGCGAGACATAGCGTTCCTTCCGGATCCATCCGGCCGGGACCGTGATATCCTCCGGCGAGAAAAGGCCCGCCATAATGGCTTCTTTCGTCAGCGCCGCGTCGAACGTATAATCAAACACATCGTCTTGTGTTCCGACATATACGGTTTTCCCGCTGCCGCTCACCAGTGCCCGGCGATGCCCCAGGACGACGGTGTATTTTTTTGAAAGCTTATCGACGAACGCGTCCACCGCAGCTTCATTCGCGGTGAAATGCATTTCGTCATCGATATAGATCATGTCCTTCAGATCCGACGGCCACAGGATCTCGGTCACTTCATCGTACATGTGGACGGTCAGGCTTTTCAGGTAAACACCTTCGACGGCCCGCGCCTCTTCCAGCAGATCTTCATCGCTCTCTGTTGGATCGTTTCGAAGATAACCGTTCCGGAAAAGCAGGATGGTATCCAGCTCTTCCTCCACCGCCTGTTTGAACAGGTCTCTCACTTCATCGCGGCTAAGCTGCCTTCCGCTGATGTTGCGGACGTAGACAAGGGAATCGGTGACCTGCTCCAGCAGGGAAGGATCGTAGGTGAAGTCCGACTTGCTGATGGAAAAGCTGGCCGGGTTTTTATACTGAAGGAACCAGTCGATATGTTTCTGGCTGGAAAGGAGCGACTCTGTATCGTAACTGGCTTTGTACCCGATCTTATCCAGGGATATCTCTTCGATGATCGGGTTTTTGCCGCTCGGATCCATTTCCACGATCCGGATGGACGGAACGGTCTTCTGCAGCTCTGCCTGTGCTTCCTCGGCAGTCATTTTGCTTACGTCCAGCCCGTCGATCGTAGTGCCCGGGAAGAATTTCTGTCCTGAATAGTTCAGTCCATAGGCGTAGACGCCGGCGATCAGGATCAGCTGAAGGAGGATCACAATGATCAGGCCGGCATTGCTCTTCTTCTTTTTACGACGTCGGGCTTTGCTGCCTGAAGGGGCCTTGGTGCCTGAAGTCTTTCCCATTTATACTCCTCCCCGGTTGGTGGATTCTTCGTAGACGATGACCATCGTGCCGTAATCTGTCAGTTCATACAGTTGTTCGCAGATATCGTAAGGGGTGTTGATGCAGCCGCCCGATCCGTTTCTCAGGTAAATATCGCCGCCGTATTCGCTTCTCCAGCGAGCCGCGTCGTGGATCCCGTAGGATATGCCGTAAAAGGCCATCCAGTAATCCACGAACGACTGATGGTCGAGTTCGATATAACCGTCCGCCCGGTACCAGATAGGCTCCGCGCAGCAGGGTGAATCCGAGACGTTTTTACGTCCGGTGACCACATCTGTCTCCAGGATCAGCTCTCCATGTTCGTAGTACCACATGTGCTGATCGTCGATGGAGATCTCGATATAGGTGCCGTCATACTCGGTGCCAACACCAAACTCGTCGATCGTCAGTCCGGGGATCTTTGTCTCCGTCGTAACGGTCTTGCCATTCTGCTGGGTCTCTGTTTTCTTGATCCGGTACCAGCATGCCGGCATCGACAGATCACCGATCAGCGGAAGCTTTTCCGAAAGGGCTTTGACCATTTCTTCCGTATCAAAGGTATACAGATATACATCCTCGTTGTCGCCTACCGGGACCAGATGACCTTTGGTCGTCATGAATCCGCGGCGATGTACGACAGTCGGGTATTTTTGCGCGAGAGAAGCCGTATAGGCTTTGACCGCCGCTTCGTCGATCTGATATTCGGCATTCTCATCGATATGGACCATCTTCCGAAGATCCTCTTCAGTCACAGCCTCGGTGATATCATCATATATGTTGATCGTGAACTGTTTGCGGTAGACGCTTTCCACTCTCTTCATGCGGGTCTGGAAGATCGGCTCGTCCTCACGAAGCGTTGCCTTTTCGTAGCAGCCGGTCACGTCGACCGAGCTTTCCCCGGCGCGCGCGGCCGCGAGAATCAGTGCTCTGGCTTCTTCCTGTCGGATCGTGCAGCCGTCATCCGCCGGCACAAGGAAAACCTGATCCGTTCCGTTTCCGGCCAGATGAGCGTCTCTAGGTGCGACTTGGTTTTTCTCCTGCATACAGTAGAGCTCATCGATCAGTTC
>JAFZQZ010000089.1 GCA_017620135.1 Bacillota bacterium | reverse complement strand
TGGATATCTCCGAAGTCCTTTATATCGAGGCTGTCAAGATCGATATCCTCCAGGTCTTCGATTATCATGTCGGAATCATCGAGATTAATATTCTCTTCAGCAGGCAGAGGCGTATCCTCTTCACCTTCGATATTGACATCGAGATTGACCGTATCGTAATCGGTCGATTCCTTTATGGTTATCTCATCCTTGTTCTCATTCAGGACCTTGATATCAAGCGCAAGCGACTGCATCTCTTTTATGAGGACCTTGAACGATTCGGGAACGCCCGGTTCGGGTATGTTCTCGCCCTTGACGATCGCTTCGTACGCTTTGACACGTCCGACGATATCGTCGGATTTGACAGTCAGGATCTCCTGCAGCGTATAGGCGGCGCCATAAGCTTCCAGTGCCCAGACTTCCATCTCGCCGAAACGCTGTCCGCCAAACTGAGCTTTACCGCCCAGAGGCTGCTGCGTGACCAGAGAGTAAGGACCGGTCGAACGGGCATGGATCTTATCATCGACCAGATGATGCAGTTTCAGATAGTACATATATCCGACCGTGACCGGATTCTCAAAAGGTTCACCGGTACGACCGTCACGGACATGCAGTTTACCGCTGCGGGTAATGGGCACACCGGTCCATTCCGCTTTATGCGCGATATTCTCCTTCAGATGCTGCATCAGCTCATCGGAGATCCTGTCCGCGTATTTCTTTTCGAACTCATCCCAATCGGTATTGACATAGTCATTGGCCATCTCCAGCATATCCTGGATATCTTCCGGCTTGGCACCGTCAAAGATCGGGGTCGCGATATGAATGCCCAGCGCTTTACAGGCAAGTCCCAGATGAACTTCCAGCACCTGACCGATATTCATACGGCTCGGAACGCCAAGCGGATTCAGAACGATATCCAGCGGACGGCCGTTGGGCAGGAAAGGCATATCCTCGACCGGAAGAACGCGGGAAACAACACCCTTGTTTCCGTGACGGCCTGCCATCTTATCACCGACGGAGATCTTACGCTTGTGGGCAATATATACACGAACGGACTCATTCACACCCGGAGCCAGTTCATCACCGTTCTCCCGGGTAAATGTCTTAACTTCGACTACGATACCTTCTTCTCCGTGCGGAACACGAAGAGAAGTATCTCTGACTTCACGGGCCTTCTCACCGAAGATCGCGCGAAGCAGCCGCTCCTCAGCGGTCAGTTCCGTCTCGCCTTTCGGCGTGACTTTACCGACAAGGATATCACCGGAATGGACTTCCGCGCCGATACGAATGATCCCGCGTTCGTCAAGATCTTTCAGGACGTCCGCGCTCATATTCGGAATATCGTTGGTGATCTCTTCCGGGCCGAGTTTGGTATCATGGGCTTCAGTATCGTACTCTTCGATATGAACGGAAGTATAGATGTCTTCCGCGACCAGTCGTTCAGACAGAAGGACAGCGTCTTCGTAGTTGTAGCCTTCCCAGGTCATGAAGCCGATCAGGGCGTTCTTACCCAGGGAAAGTTCACCGCCGTTGGTGGAAGGACCATCCGCGATCGCCTGTCCGGCTTTCACGTTATCTCCCAGATCCACGATCGGTCGCTGGTTGAAACTGGTCGACTGGTTCTGACGCTGGAACTTCAGGAGTTCATAATCATCGATCCCGTTCGCGGTACGAATACGGATCCGATCAGAACAAACAGACTCTACCACACCGTCATTCTTCGCGATGACACAGGAACCGGAGTCGACTGCCGTCTTATACTCCATGCCCGTAGCCACGACCGGTGCTTCCGTAACGAGCAGCGGAACCGCCTGGCGCTGCATGTTGGATCCCATCAGCGCACGGGAAGCATCGTCATTCTCCAGGAACGGGACCAAAGATGCCGCTACGGAGAATACCTGACGAGGCGAAACGTCCATCATCTCAAAATCAGTGGGAAGGAGTTCCACGTTGTCATCGCGGAAACGTCCCTTGATACGGGCATTCAGGAAATGACCGTCATCATCCAGAGGTTCGTTCGCCTGCGCGATATGGTAGCTTTCTTCTTCATCAGCAGTAATATATACGATCTCGTTCGTTACCACCGGCACTTCGCCGCTGCGGTCGATCATCCTGTACGGAGCTTCGATAAATCCGTAGCGGTTGATCCGGGCATAGGTAGCCAGCGAGTTGATCAGACCGATGTTCGGACCTTCAGGCGTCTCGATGGGACACATACGTCCGTAATGAGAGTGGTGAACATCACGCACTTCAAAACCGGCACGGTCACGGGAAAGACCACCGGGACCAAGCGCGGACAGACGGCGTTTATGTGTCATCTCAGCCAGCGGATTGTTCTGATCCATAAACTGAGAAAGCTGAGAGCTTCCGAAGAACTCTTTGATGGCTGCCGTTACCGGACGAATGTTGATCAGGCTCTGCGGGGTGACTTCTTCTGAATTCTGGGTGCCCATTCTCTCACGGACGACTCTTTCCAGACGGGTCAGTCCCACACGGAACTGGTTCTGCAGAAGTTCTCCCACACAGCGGATACGGCGGTTGCCCAGATGGTCGATATCATCCGTCAGTCCGATATCATAATCCAGGCACAGCTGATAGTTGATGGAAGCCATGATGTCTTCCCTGGTAATATGCCGCGGAACGAGATCATAGGCTTTTCTGCGAAGAGCAGCTACCAGTTCATCGCCGGACAGATCCTTATCCAGGATCTTTTTCAGTTCGGGATAGTATACGTCTTCGGTGATCCCGCATTCTTTCAGAATGTCTTCGGAAAGATCCAGGTGCGCGCGAATGTCCACAGCCAGGTTGGTCAGGATCTTGACTTTGCGATCGTCCTTGATGACATAAATGCTGGAAATGCCGGCATTCTGGATCTGATCACAAAGCTCACGGGAAAGAACTGCTCCTTCTTCCGCAATGACTTCTCCGGTGGAATCATCCACAACGGTCTCCGCCAGGACAAGGCCGCGGACACGGCGTTTGAGGGCCAGTTTCTTATTGTATTTATAACGTCCTACATGACCGAGATTATAGCGCTTGTCATCATAGAACATCCCGTAAAGCAGGCTTTCCGCGCTCTCGACTGTCGGCGGCTCACCGGGACGAAGGCGCTTATAAACTTCGATCAGACCTTCATCGACACTCTTGAAAGTGTCTTTTTCCATGGTGGCCAGCAGCTTTTCGTTCTCACCGAACATTTCGATGATCTCCGCGTCTGTACCGATCCCGAGCGCACGGATCAGTGTCGTGACCGGGACTTTACGAGTCCTGTCGATACGAACGTTGAAGATATCATTGGAATCATTCTCATATTCCAGCCAGGCGCCGCGGTTCGGGATCACCTGACAGGAATAAAGGGCTTTACCGGTCTTATCCATTGCTTTGGAATAGTAAATTCCAGGGGAACGGACCAATTGGCTGACGATGACACGCTCGGCGCCGTTCAGAACAAACGTGCCCGTGTCCGTCATGATCGGGAAGTCTCCCATGAAGATCTCGTGTTCCTGTTTTTCCTTTGTATCTTCGTTGGTCAAACGAACCGTGACCCGAAGCGCGGCGGAATATGTCGCGTCACGGGCTTTGGCTTCCTGGATGGAGTATTTCGGCTCGTCATCCAGTTTAAAATCAATAAACTCCAGCGTCAGATGGCCGGCGTAGTCAGTGATCGGGTTGATGTCACCAAAGACTTCTCTCATACCGTCTGTCACAAACCAGCGATAAGAGTCCTTCTGAACGTCCAGCAGATTGGGCATTTCAAGGATTTCTTTCTCTCTGGCAAAGGACATTCTGACTCGATTGCCATATGATTCAGGATGGATACGGTTCTTTTCCATAAATGCGTTACCCCTTGGCAAAATTTGCGCAATATAATGCAATTAACAATAATATCAAGAAATTTCAAGAATGTCAAGCATAATTTTTACTATTTTTTACCGGTTTTGGCACAAAAAAACCCGGGCTTTTGCCCGGGTTTTTGTTCATTGATGATCCGATTACTTTAAGGTAACCTTTGCGCCGACTTCTTCGAGCTGTTTCTGCAGAGCTTCGGCATCTTCCTTCTTCAGACCTTCCTTGATCACCTTAGGAGCGGACTCAACGAGTTCTTTCGCTTCCTTCAGGCCAAGGCCGGTAGCATCACGAACGACTTTGATAACTTTGATCTTCTGATCGCCAAAGGAGGTCAGTTCAACATCAAATTCAGTCTTTTCTTCTTCGACCGCAGCAGGACCGGCAGCAACGACAGCCACACCAGCAGCTGCGGAAACACCGAACTCCTCTTCGCAAGCGGTAACCAGGTCATTCAGTTCCAGGACAGAGAGCTCTTTCAGAGCATCAATGATCTCTTGTACGCTAAGTTTAGCCATTTTTCAATCCTCCATAGAATTTGTTTTTAGATTAAGTGGATTTCGGATTACTCTGCAGCGGGTTCTGCCGCGGGAGTCTCTCCGCCGTTCTTCTTCGCGACCTCTTTGATCACGCGCGCGAAGGAAGACATGGGTGATTTGAAGCTGCCCAGCAGACGTCCGAGCAAAACTTCTCTTGAAGGGATCTTGCCGATCTTGACAACATCCTCTTCGCCGTAATAAGCTCCTTCGAACACGCCGCCCTTGAATACCAGGGGTTCGATCGTGGACACATATTTGTCCAGTACGCGTGCGCCGGAAGTCGCATCGTCATAGCTGACTGCTACGGCGGTAGGACCTTCCAGATGGGAAGCAAGCTTCTCGAAAGGTGTGTCTTTGATAGCGAAGTTGACCATGGTGTTTTTATACACTTTATAGTCAACACCTGCTTCACGCAGAGCGCGGCGCATCTCAGTATCCTGAGCGACCGTCAGACCGCGTGCGCTTACCAGAACGACACCCTGTGCTTTTTCCAGTTTGTCTTTAATCTCATTAACGACAACCTGTTTGGCTTCGATCTTGGCCATTTGATTTACCTCCTATCAGATTTTTCGCGTTTTCTCTGATATCGGACTCAAAAGAAAACGCCCTTGTTTCAGACGAAGACAAGGGCGATCATTATTCATGAACAGAACTGATCATTACCTCGGCGGGCGGTACCCTTTCGGGTTTTAAAGCCTTTCGGCTGCCTGCTGTCTTCGGTCTAACTTCAGCTGTCAGTAAAACCAACAGCAAAGATTCTAACACATGAACGGGACTTTGTCAATTATTCTTCTGCGACGCGCAGATTATTCTTCCGCGCGGGAAGGATTGACTTTGACGCCGGGGCCCATTGTAGAGCTGAACGTCAGGCTGCGGATGTACTGTCCCTTGGCAGCCGCGGGTTTGGCTTTTATAATAGCACCAATGAGAGCTTTGTAGTTCTCAAGAAGTTTATCGGTACCGAACGAAACTTTACCGAAGGCAACATGGATAATGTTCGTCTTGTCCAGACGGTACTCCACTTTACCAGCTTTGATATCGGCGATCGCCTGAGTCAGGTTCATGGTGACGGTGCCGGACTTGGGGTTGGGCATCAGTCCCTTAGGACCAAGCACACGGCCAAGACGTCCGACAACACCCATCATGTCCGGGGTCGCGACGACGACATCAAACTCGAACCAGTTTTCTTTCTGGATCTTCTGAACCAGTTCTTCGGCTCCAACATAATCAGCACCAGCCGCTTCCGCTTCTTTGACTTTGTCTCCCTTGGCAAAGACAAGGACGCGGACGGTCTTACCGGTACCATTCGGAAGAACGACAGCTCCACGGACCTGCTGATCAGCGTGACGTCCGTCAACACCAAGCTTGATGTGGCATTCGACAGACTCATCGAATTTGGCAGGCGCGATGGCAAGCACGGTTTCGATCGCTTCGACGGGACCGTACTGCTGGTACTTGTCGTACTTCTTCAGCGCTTCCTGATATTTCTTTCCTCTTTTCATCTTGTAAACCTCCATGTGGTAATATCGGGGGGTGATTCCCTCCCACAATGATCACTCGGACAAACGGCAGCGGATCCGCTTGTTCCTGAACATTGAACTTAACTTACTCTTCGACCTTGACGCCCATGCTGCGAGCGGTGCCGGCGATCATTTTCATCGCGGTCTCGATGTTGGCAGCATTGAGGTCTTTCATTTTCAGCTTGGCGATCTCTTCGACCTGAGCTTTTTTGATCGTAGCGACTTTATTCGCCTTGGGGCTGCCGGAACCGGATTCGATACCGCAAGCCTTTTTGATCAGAACCGCAGCGGGAGGAGTCTTGGTCACAAAAGTGAAGCTCTTATCCGCATAGACGGTGATGATGACAGGAATGATCATTCCTGCTTCGTTAGCCGTACGTGCATTGAATTCCTTTGTAAAAGCAGGAATATTCACGCCGTGCTGACCAAGCGCGGGACCTACCGGAGGAGCGGGTGTCGCTTTGCCTGCCGGGATCTGCAGCTTGATATAACCTGTAATTTTCTTTGCCATTCTTTTCCACCTCCTGTAAGAATGAAAACCTTAAATCTTTTTGATATGTTCGAAACTAATTTCGACCGGCGTTTCTCGCCCAAAGATCGAAAGGGCGACTACCACCATTCCGTCTTCCGGTCTGATCTCGGTGACTTCACCGACAGAACCCTCAAACGGACCGCTCATTATCTGGACACTTTCACCCAGTTCAGCATCGATCTTGAACTGAGCGGAACTGATTCCGAGTTTGCGTACTTCTTCGTCAGAAAGCGCAACCGGCTTGGATCCGGGCCCGACAAAGCCCGTCACGCCGCGGGTATTGCGAACGACATACCAGGTATCGTCGTTCATGACCATGTTGATCAGAACATATCCGGGGAAAACCTTTCTCTGGACAACGACCTGTCTGCCGTTTTTCTCCTCCACACTGTCTTCCAGAGGTACTTCAACTTCCAGGATCCGGTCCTGCATCCCACGGTTTGCCACCGTTTTCTGGATACTGTCCTTAACCTTGTTTTCGTAGCCGGAATAGGTGTGGACTACATACCATCTCGCTTCATCTGCCATAAGAATTCAACCTCTTTACCTTATAGGAAAATATCTTCCAGTCCGCGCATGATCCAGTTGAAGAACAGATCATATACCGCGATGATCGCAGTCATGATCGCGCACACAAGCAAAGTGATCCCTGTTTTCTTGACCACTTCCTTGCGACCGGGCCATGTGATCTTTTTGAACTCGCCTTTGAGCCCTTTGAAACTAATCATCGCTTACCTGGTCTCCTTATGAACGGTATGCTTGTGACAGAAACGGCAGTACTTCTTAGTCTCCATCCTTTCGGGGTGTTTCTTTTTGTCTTTCGTGGTGTTGTAATTCCGCTGTTTACAATCTGTGCACTCGAGAGTGATTCTGGTTCGCACGATTCCACCTCCATTGGTTAGATTCTGCTTAGGCTGGCCGGTCTTTTCCTGTCCGCAAATTGACAGGGAGATCAAATTACGCACAAAAAAAAGAAACCCGACCGAGTTAGCTTTTCGATTCTACCACAGCAGGATTTCTTTGTCAAGCATAATCTTCATTTTCTGAAGAGAAAGCAAGTGATTCAACGATCCAGGAAGGAAATGCGTCCAGAATCACCTTTCTGCACTGCGCCAGTGTCGACCCGGTGGTGCAGATGTCATCGATCAGCAGGACCCGTTTTTGGTCGGAAGGATCTTTTTTCTCTACCCCTTCCGCCAGGCCAAAGGCCCCCTGAAGATTCGCGATCCTTTCATTTTTATTAAGGCCTTTCATCGCGACCGTATCCCGGCATCGACTTACCATCTCCTTGTACGGGATCCCTGTCAGGTCTCCGATCCTCCGGGCCAGTTCCTCCGCCTGATTATAGCCGCGGTTTTGAAACCGTTCCTTTGAAACAGGCACCGCGGTCAGCAGATCGAAGGTACTGACCCATTCCTTCAGATCCTGATCCTCCAGCATCCACCTGGCAAAATACGCGGCGTAGCTTTTTCTTCCATGATATTTCAGTTCACCGATCGCTTTTCTCACAGCCCCTTCATAACGAAAGGCAGCCCTTACATGATCGTTCCCGGTCTCATCAAACCGGATCCTGTAACCTTCGATATCACAGAACGGACAAAGTCCCATCTGTTCCTTTCTTATTTCTTCCGACGGACTTAATTTCCCGTATACGCGATGACATAACGTACATTTGGGCGGATAGAGTATATCCAGCAGGGTGGAAAAACCCTTCATCTCTTCGCCTCTTCCAGCATCTTCTCAACCTCCAGGAACTGATCCTGACACTCCCGGATCCTCAGATCGAGCGCGGAATAACGAACGATCTGGCGATCGTTGTCGATCATCCTTTGTATGGTATTCTCACTTCCGATAATGATCACATATTCCTGTGCCCGCGTGACCGCTGTATAGAGAAGGTTGCGCGTAAAGAGCACTTCCGGTCCTTCGACCAGCGGAATAACGATCACCTTGCTTTCTGTCCCCTGGGATTTATGGATCGTGATCGCGTAGGCGAGCTCGAGCTGAGTGATATTGGAAAAATCGTATGTCACCTGCCGGATCCCATCGAACATCACTGTGATATCGCTTTCCCTGATCGAGACGATCCTGCCGATGTCTCCGTTGAATACGCCTTTCCCTTCGTCCAAGGTATATCCGTATTTGTTTTTCGCAGTCCAGGACAGCTCATAGTTGTTCTTGGTCTGGATGACTTTATCACCCTCCCGGAAAACAACCGTGCCGACCCGAACTTCCTTTTTTCTGGAAGCCGGCGGGTTCAGTGTCTTCTGAAGCTCTTCGTTCAGATGATAGGTTCCCAGCGTCCCTTTTTTCATGGGAGATAGCACCTGGATATCATCGACAGGAGAACAGTGCGCGAATTTCGGAAAACGGTTTTTGATGACATCCAGCATGACCGTCAGCGCTTCCTCACCGGTCCTCCGATGCATGAAGAAGAAATCGTTCTGATCTTTTCCCTTTGACAGCTCCAGATATTCACCCTGGTTGATCCGGTGTGCGTTGCGAATGATATCACTTTTCTCCGCCTGCCGATAGATATGGGAAAGCCGTCTGACCGGGATCACTTCGGAAAGCAGCATATCTCTCAGCACATTGCCCGCTCCGACAGAGGGAAGCTGATCCTTGTCTCCCAGCATGACCAGCCTCATACCCGGCGTCATGGCATCCAGCAGACTCGAAAAGAGTGACGCGTCCACCATGGATACCTCATCGATAATGACCACGTCCGCCTCCAGCGGATTGGAATGGTTCCGGTTAAAACTCTGCCTGGTCTCATCCTCTTCCACTCCGGACTGGATCTCCAGAAGCCGGTGGATCGTCTGTGCGTCTTTTCCGGTCGCTTCTGTCATACGCTTCGCCGCCCGACCGGTCGGCGCTGCCAGCAGGTACTTTGCTTTTACTTTATCCAGAATGGAAAGCAGGATCCGGATGATCGTGGTCTTCCCTGTACCGGGTCCGCCGGTTATGATCAGCACACCTGACGTAATGGCAGCCATCACTGCTTCCGTCTGTTCTTCCGATAATCCCAGCTTCAACTCTTTCTCTGCCAGCAGGACCATTTCCCTTAGCTTTTCGTCCAGCTCTCCGTTCTTTTCTCTGAACGGAGCAAGCAGTTCCACCAGCAGTCTTGCGGATTTCATTTCCGCCTGATAGTACCTTTTCAGAAAAACCCGATCGACGTCTTTTTCCCTTTTCTGAACGATCAGTCCGTCCAGCTCCGCCCGGGCCAGCGCGTCTTCAATGATCTCTCCCTGAAAGCCGATCAGCCTTTCCAGCCGGTCCATCAGTTCTGTCTCCGGCAGATACGTATGTCCTTCGCCCGCCGCTTCGATCAGGATATAACGGATCGCGCCTCTGAGCCTTGCAGGCGCGTCGGGACTCAGCCCGCTTTTCGCGGCGATCTCATCTGCTTTATGAAAACCGATCCCCGAAACCTTTTCAGCCAGGAGGTAGGGATTCGTTCTGACTGTCTGAATGGTCCGGTTTCCGAAAACCTGGAAGATCTTCATCGCCATCCGGGAAGTCAGTCCCAGTTCCTGCAGAAAAACCATCGCCTCCCGGGAGGCCGCTTTCGCCGCGAACTGTTCACCGATCTCAGCCGCTTTCTGGGCACTGATCCCCTTAACAAGGGAGAGACGTTCCGGCTCCTGGTCGAGCACATGGAACGTCTGCTCTTTAAACATCTCTACGATTCGTCCGGCCAGTGTCTCTCCGACACCCTTAATGATCCCCGATGAGAGGTACCGCTCCATGGATTCCATATCATCCGGAAGCGACCTGACATAGGTCTCCGCTTCCAGCTGTTCCCCATAGGTGCTGTGCGTCCGCCATTTGCCGGAGGCTTCGATCTTTTCTCCTACCTCCACATCGGGCATGATCCCTACGACTGTTACAAGATCACCTTCGTCGGTCTCGACATCCATCACCTTATATCCGCTTTCCGCGTTCTCAAAGATGATACTGTTCACAAACCCACTGACCTTATTCGCTTCATCCATCAACGAAATTTGCATTTCCAGAATCCGCCGAGTTTGTCTACATATTTGCCGGTTCCGATCGCGACAGCTGAAATTGCGTCATCCGCCACAAAAGTATCGATGCCGCATGTCTTCGCGATCACCCTATCCAGACCTCTCAAAAGACTGCCGCCGCCAGTCATCATGATCCCGTGCTCACTGATATCGGAGATCAGTTCCGGAGGCGTTTTCTCCAAAACCGATCGAACTGCCTCCGCCAATGTCTGGGCGGAAGCCGCGACCGCGTCGCAGACCTCATCTCCGCTGATGATCACCTGCCCCGGCAGACCACTGACGCTGTGACGACCTTTTACAGCCATGGATCGTTTGCTTTCTTCATGATCCGCCTGGCCGATCTCGATCTTGACCTGTTCCGCCGTCTTTTGTCCGATGAGCAGACCGTACTTTTTCTTCATATACCGGATCAGATCCCGGTCAAAGTTGTTGCCGGCGATTCTTATCGAATCACTGACAATGGCTTTCCCCATTGAGATCACCGCGATATCCGTCGTTCCGCCGCCGATATCCACGACCATGCACCCGCTTGGCCGGTCGATATCGATCCCGGCGCCAAGTGCCGCCGCGACCGGTTCTTCGATCAGGTGAACGTTCTTCGCCCCGACTTCCATGCAGGTCTTGATAATAGCCATTCTCTCCACTTCCGTAATCTTACACGGAGTACAGACAGCAACTACCGGGCGCATCCACAGACGTCCCACCGTCTTCTCAAGAAAATAGCGAAGCATTTTCTCACAGTAGACATAGTCGGAAATGACTCCGCCTTCCAGAGGGAAGATCGTTTCCAGCTGCTGCGGCGTACGGCCTACCATTTCATAGGCGGCTTTGCCGACAGCTTCGATACTGACCATTTCCCCTTTACGGATCGCCACGACAGAAGGCTCCCGAAGAACGATCCCTTTTCCTTTCACATAGACCAGAACCGAAGAGGTTCCCAGATCAATTCCGATATTCGTAGAAAATAGCACGTGGTGCTCCTTTCTTATGTGTTGCCGTCCTGATGATCCTCACGGGATCAGGATATTCTTCCTTTATAATAGTCTCAGCCGCTTTGACGGCTTTTGCTTCTTGATCAAACAGTCCAAACACGGTAGGGCCGGAACCTGTCATCATACTCACCATGGCACCCGCAGAAAGAAGATCTTCCTTCATTTTTCGGATCATCGGATATTCCTCCAGCACCGCTTTTTCCAGATGATTATGCATCAGGGAGATCATTTGAGGTATATCCTGCTCTTCCACCGCACGGATCATTTCCGGCGGAGAACTTGGCGGAACTGCCTTTTTTTCATCAAACATCCGGTATGACCAGGGTGTGGAGATCCCGAAAGCCGGTTTCATCAGCAGGACGTGAAGTTCAAGCAGATCTCGGAGCTTCTGTACCTGTTCCCCTCTTCCCCGGCAAAAGCAGGTGCCTCCGCTGAAGAAAAAAGGAACATCCGATCCAAGCACCTGTCCGAGCTCTTCCTTTTCCCGAAGGGAAAGCCTCAGATCAAACAGACTGTCCATCCCTTCGATCACAGCTGCCGCGTCTGTACTGCCGCCGGCCATTCCCGCTTCCAGTGGGATCTTTTTCTGGATCTGAATGGAAACATCGGACAGGCCATATTTCTGCTGCATTACCTTTGCCGCTCTGTAAGCGATATTCTTCTCTCCGGAAAGCGCGGGAATATCACAGGTGAGAGTCGTTTCCTTGTTTTTCGAAAGGAAGATCCGGATCTCATCCGCTACATCGACCTCCTGCATCAGCATAGAGACTTCGTGAAATCCGTCCTCCCTGGTCTTCCCTACATCCAGCAGAAGATTGATCTTACCGAAAGCCGGCAATACAATTTCTGAAAGTGCCATTGATTATCCCTTCTAAAAGGAGCTGACCCGCCTGATGACAGATCAGCTCCTCTCTTACTGCCCAGCCTGATAGAATTATTCCGTACTATCCGTACTCTCTTCACTTTCCGCGTTATCCGAAGATTCTTCCGATCCTTCTTCGGAACTTTCCGGTATGCTTTCAGAAGAGGACTCACCCGTATCTTCCGAACTGCTTTCAGAGCTTTCAACCGAACTCTCTGATGAAGACTCCGGTTCGGATGAATCCGGTTTAGACGGTTCCGGTTCGGAGCTTTCGTCATTTGAACTGGATTCAGGCGCTGAACTTGACTCTTCCGGCTTACTGGACTCGGGTGGCGCGCTGGATTCTGAGGATTCTTCCAACACACTGGACTCGGAACTTTCTTCCGGCAGTTTTTCCATATAGAACGCGATATATACCGTGCCGGAGTCTTTATCCAGAGTCACGCTTCGGTACTGTGGTTCATAGCCTTCCAGGAACGCCGTGAACTGATATTCCCCGTATTCCATTTCCATTTCAAGACCGTCCTGCTGCATGATCCCTTTCGGAATACCGTCCACAAACAGTTCCACGCCGAACGGGGTACTGGAAAGAATAACTTTGACCAGCTTCTTTTTCATTTCGATCGTCACCTGCTGATACGGCTGCTCGACCTTGAACTGAACTGTCGCAGTCTCATAGCCTTCCGCCGTGACCATCGCCGAATAATCACCGTATTCGAAATCGATTTCGGTACCGGTCCCATAGTTTCGGCCGGCTACCATCACGACCGGTTCTACATCATCGTCATCGATCGAAACATCAAAGATGACCTTGCCTTTCTTCGCTTCGATATTCGGAAGTCTCAAGCGGTTCTCCGTTCCCGCAGTCACAAAGCTTTTTCCGGTATAGACCGATTTCTGATCCATGGTGACTTCCACATCGACCGAACCTTCCAGCAGTTCAAAACTCATCTCTTTGTCATTGATGATAACGCTCTGTTCTTCTCCGTCTGCCGGAGTCAGTTTGACCTGCGCGCCATAGTAGTCTTTCAGGTTTTCCAGGATAAAGGTGCCGGTGGCGGCGGTGATCCGGATCGTATAGAGATGGCCATCCAGCACGACCGCGTCAAACCTGGTCGATTTGGTGATCTTGCTCCGGTCATAATCCTTCCCCTGATACTGGCAGATCAGCTGATCGTCAAAAGTATAGACTTTTCCATCGATCGCGACCTGCTTATCCGTCATATTCACGCCGCTCACATCACTGATGGTCTCCGCCTTTTTATTCTTGTTGATAGCGGATGGCGCGTTGTCCAGAAGCGCATCATATTTCAGATCGATGATATCGCCGATCCGGATATTGTCCAGCGATACCTTCGGGAATTCCTTGCGGTTCAGCGTAAAGCTTTTTTCTGTCTTCTTTTCCGCATCATAGAGAAGGATGGTGCCGTTGTTGGTATCCATTCGGATCACGACGCCGGTCATCGTGTGAATATCGGTAGGTCTCGCTGTACTATCCACAGCAGAGGATTGCTGGGAGTTCTGCTGTTTATCAGAAGGTTTATTATTGGTAGCAAGCAGAATGGCGATCAATATGACGAGCAGCAGAATGATTCCGCCCAGCACACTGTAGAGAATGATTTTTTTCTTCTTCTGTTCCGGAGTCTCCTCATCCTCTTCTTCATCATTTTCGAATTCTTCCGGAATCTCGATCGGTTTTCTCTGACGCTTCACACGCGATGCTTCGGTTTCTACCTGTACTTTGGCTGCCGGCTGGACCGGAGTTTGTACAGGCGCCTGTGCATTCATCTGGGTCGCGTTCTGCGCAGCACCGCGCGCCTCTGAAGAGACGACAGGTATCGAAGATGGCGGAAGATCCGGCACAGCCTGTCTCTGAATGTCAGTCTGTCCTGCCGTCTGCCTGATTTCCTGGCCTGCAGGTTCACTTGGAAGATCCGGTTCTTCTTCCGCGTCATACGCGTAATCGTATGTCCCGTCATAAGCATCGAAAGAAGGCTCCGGCTCGACACTGGTCAGCTGGACGCCTTCCGGATGAAAATTCAATTCTTCCAGTTTATTCTTAAAATCATCCGCCAGCGGGATCTCGAGTTCTTCTGTTACGGGACTTTTTCGCGCAACACTTTTCTTTACTTCCCGACTGTCCGAATTCGCTTTGAATCTTGCTTCATATTGAGCAGACGCCAATGCGTGTTTCGACTCTGCTTCCTGAATCTGTTTCTCTTTTTCAAAAAAAAGTTCATCGAGATCCCAGTCTTCGATCTCTTCTCTTCTCTTCTCGTCCGAACTATCCATTTGGATTCCCCCGCTAGGTTCTGATTCTATCTCATTCTTTATTATACCAGTGGTTTCTGAAAAGTGCAATCAACGTTTCAGGTTTGTTTTTCTCAGGATCCCGGATGACTTCATCCAGAAGGAATTCCAGATGAGCCCCCAGCTGCGGGCCCGGAATATCCCCGGCAGCGATCAGATCCCTTCCGGTAAGCGCCAGTTCTTTCAGGGCGACCGGCTTCTCCCACTGTTCCTCTAAAAGAGCTTCCTCACGGGAATACTCCTCTTCCGTGATCATACAAACAGCTTTCTTTAACTTCAAAAGCTTCCGGACCGATTCCCGGCCGATCCGGCGCATCATTTCCCTCATCTGTGCCGCCTGGTCCTCGCCGGATGGAAGCGGATCGCTAATATGTGCCACCAGCAGTGAAACTCCGCGGATCGTTTCCAGATCAGTCTTCATTTCACGAAGGAACCGGTATACCGCTTCTTCGCCATAGCCATGAAGCCAGGCTGCCGCGCGCAGATGAAGATCCTGCTCACATCTTTTTGGCGCCTGATGATCAGCCAGGTCTTGATCCTGCAGAATTTCACTGATAAAGCTTCCCATTCCCCAGTCAAAAATCAGAGAGAGATACTCCGGATGATCCGAAACGAGTGTTTTTCGGATCTCATCCCAGATCCTCTCCTTACTGACATAGGAGATCGTCGATGCTCTTTCGATCGCGGCCCGGATCGTCTCTTCTTCGATTCGAAATCCAAAACGGGCTGCGAACCGGATCGCTCTCAGCATCCGAAGTGCATCCTCCTCGAAACGTTCGGAAGCCCTGCCGACACATCGAACCACACCGCTTTCGAGATCTTCTTTGCCCCCAAACAGATCGATCAGTCCTCTGGACGGATGATACGCCATCGCGTTGATCGTAAAGTCTCTTCTGGATAGATCCTCCTCCAAGGAACGGGCATATTCCACATGATCCGGCCGACGGTGATCGGAGTACTTTCCTTCCGTGCGGAAAGTCGTCACCTCGTATCCCGTCCCATACCATAAAACGGTTACGGTCCCGTGTTCGATACCCGTATCAAAGGTTTTGGGGAACAGTTCCTTCACTGTTTCCGGTCTGGCCGAAGTCGTAATATCGATATCCTTCGGAACCAGCCCCAGCAGATAATCCCTTACGCAGCCACCGACCGCGTAAGCCGAAAAACCTGCTTCTTCCAGCACCCGGATGATCTCCCGGGCTCCTTTGTCTAATTCCATTCTTTTGCCCTTAAAAATCTGAAAGAGCCGCCTTGGAGGCGGCTCTGTTCGATCGCTTCTGTTACATCTGAGCCTGCCGATAATACTTCTCCACGATAGCGTTCATCTCGGGAAGCTTTTCTTCCATATCGGCAACCAGCTTGAACTGGGTCCTTGCACGTACGAGATTGTGTTCAGGATAAGCGGTCTTGAAATATACATCACCGTTCAGATAGTCTCCCAGGAATCGGATACCGGTCTCAAAGGTGATCACGGCACTTCCGATCGCCAGCGACTTCGCTTCGCTCTCGGTCAGCGTCTTACCGACTGCTTTCATATATCCCCGCGCGAAAGCTTCAAACAGATCCAGCCGCATATAGACTTTGGAAAGATCTTTCTCATCTTCCTCTGCACTGGATGCGCCAAAACGGATACTGTCGCCGAAATCATACGCGCAGGCACCGGGCATGACCGTGTCCAGATCGATGATGCAGACCGGCTGATCTGTCTCTTCGTCCATCAGGATATTGTTGATCTTGGTATCATTATGCGTAACGCGCAGAGGGAGTTCTCCTGTTTCCAGCTGTCTGACCAGAGACTCTGCCAGTTCTTTTCGCGCCAGTGCGAAAGCGATCTCTTCCTGACAGGTATCCGCGCGGCCGGAACGGTTTGCTTCCACTTCCTTTGTAAACGTCTCAAATCTCACACGCGTATTGTGGAAGTTTTTGATGACCTCGCCCAGTTCGTCAGCCGGGAATCCGGCCAGATCCGCCATGAATGAACCGAAGGCATAGCCTGTCGATTCGAATTGTTCGGGAGAAGTGCAAAGATCATAGGAACGGGTGTTTTTGATGATATCTTCCAGTCTCCAGCATCC
>JAFZQZ010000088.1 GCA_017620135.1 Bacillota bacterium | reverse complement strand
TCATCTTTCGGCTGATTCCACCGCGGCGATCCCGGCGATCTTCGACTGCCGGAAGCGGAAACTCATCTGGTGTGATATCATCAAGACGGGGCGAAATCGCTACTTTGGGAATAATCTCGAAAGCAACATCCACGGCGTGACAGCGATCGGCTACGCGATGACGCATGTGAGAAAGCCCATGCTGGACGATCTGATCCGCCTGAACGCGCAGGCGAGAGGCGAGATCACGGATAACCGCGATGAGGCGGATATCATCTTCGATACCGACACATCGCTGCCGGTTCGGATCTTCGAGAATCAAAGGGAAGACGGCACGATCTTCGAGGACATCGAGGAAAGAAAAGATGTCCCGATCATTACACCGTTTGACCTTGATTATTTCATGGGACAAATGTTATAATACCTTCAGCGGCTATGCCGGGACTTCCTTCTATTAACAATCTACTCATAATGGATCATTTAGTCCCGGCGATCTCCGCTTTTTCTTTTTCTGGAGATACAGTTGATCAACCGGACGGCAGAGGCAGGAGCTTCTGCCGTTACTGATATAAAAAAGGAGGCACCATGCGGGTCGGGATCAGTGTGTACAGTTTATTGGACGCGTACAGAAAAAACCAGATGAGTATTGAGGACGAATTTGTTTTCATGAAGGAAAACGGGTGTGGATCGTGTGAGATCGCGGACTTCGCGCTGCCGCTGAACGAGCTGTTTCTGGGAAAGCCGAATCCTCTCGGTTATGATCCGGAACTTCCGGAAAAGCTGAAAGAATACAGTGAAAAGTATGGTGTGGCCATCGGCTCCTACAGCTGCAGTTCGAACATTTCCCGCCTGCGGGGAGAAGATTACGAGGCGGAATGGAAAAGATGTGTCCGGGAAGTCGATATGGCGAGACGTCTCGGCGCGCCGGTGGCCCGGATCGACCTGGCGACAGTCATTTCAAATGAGACCGGTATCGACGAGTATCACCGGCTTTTCGATCAGGCCGTAACGGTGGCGAAGGAACTGGCGGATTACGCGGCTTCCTTCGGGATCACTCTGACGCTGGAAAACCACGGGACACTGATGAACGGAGCAGACCGCGTCGTCCGGTTGATCCAGGCGGTGGATAAGCCCAATTACGGGCTGGTGCTGGATATCGGCAATACGGCGATGATCGATCAGGACGCGCTGGTCGAGGTGATGGAGCTGGCGCCGTATACCAAACTGGTGCATGTGAAGGATTTCTATGTGCGGACGGATCCATACGCGGTCGGGGCGAAGCGGCTGGGCAGTCCGGACGAGATCCGGTATCCGTGGCAGAAGACGAAACACGGGCGGTACCTGCGGCACGCGATCGTCGGCCACGGCGACCTGCCCATGCAGGAGATCCTGCGCTTTATCAGGCAGACGGGATATGACGGGGATTACCTGGTGGAATTCGAAGGACTGGAGGACTGCCGGACAGCCTGCACCGAGAGCCTTCTGAACCTTCGGCAAATGCTGGAAATGGCATAGAAACGGCATAGCGAATCTATTGATTTTCATGTGATAGATGATACAATATGAACCATAAATCACATTACAAAAATGAAAAGAGGAATATATTATGCCACCAAGACCAGTTTTAAGAGATAGATTGACCCTGTTAGATGATGTTCGTAAGGAAATGGAAGAGAAAGGCGCGAGTCAGCAGGAGATCGCGGCCGAGCTCATGGCTTACAAAGCTGCCTGCTTCATCATGAACGGACCCGAGAAGGACGAACGGACAGTCGATCCTGTCCATACCGCATCCGCCGATATCCTGGCCAGACGCCTGAAAGCGCTTGGCATTTCGAACTACATCCGGAATTGCTATGGTGACCGGCAGGAAAATATCGAGCCCAGGTATGAGCATTTCCTGGCTGTTGCACTGGACCGCATGGATCTTTCCGGCCTGTCCAAGACGCCGGTCGAGATCCGGACAGAGCGGAAACCCGAGATCCGGGAACAAGCTGCCCGGACGCCGATGAACTACGCGGATTACTGGCTGTATAACACAAAGCGAAATCTTCAGGGCAGCCGCTACACCAAAGAGGATAAGCCCGTTTACGAAGCGAAGATCTCGAACGATATGTGGAAATTGTTTATCGCGACCGGGCACCTGATGGGTCACCAGGCGAGAAAAACTGTCAGCGATGAAGAGGTCGAATCATACAAAAACGGTCCTCTTAACCGGCTGTTCCTTTCCAATGAACGAACCATGGAAAAACTCCAGCGCGGCGACCTTAAGGGCGTGAAGGCGGAGATGAATAAACTGCGCCGCTCCTTTAAATTCGCGAGCGAGATCGATTTTTCACAAGCAAAAACCTACGCATGGGATCTGCACGAAAGAATGAACGAAATGGAGAGCGGCGTTGCCCAGTCACGTGAATGGAGAGAGCTGAAAGAGGCGGTACAGCGATTCAGTGATGAAGAAGATCCGGTCAAAGCGATTGCACTGAGCGCGGACGTACTGGCCAAAGTCGAGAAGTTCACCAAGGGGAAAAAGAGCGTCCAGAGCAACCCCGTCACACAGCACTGTGTCGATCTGGCCCTCGAGGCGATTTCCATCTGTGTTCCTGACGCGGTACATAATCCGAGCGTTAAGCCGCTGATCGACCGCTTCAACAAAGTCCGTGGCCGGCATCTGTTCCAGGATCCGGTCGACCTGCGTGATTTTGGATTCTCTGCTGCCAGCCCGATGGATCGGAACATTTATCCGAAACAGGAAGGAGCGAAAGTTCAGCGAAAGAAAGGGATCGAAGTAAAGCGCCGCGCTGAATCCATGCCGGGATTACATGTCGGTCCCGACACGTTCAAAGTTCCGGCCCAGAAGGAACAGCCCAAGGCTAAGCCTGAAAATCTTGAAGAAGATCTTCGCCCGACGGAGTTTGTCGTTCCCAAGAATCCCGTCGCTCCGGAATATGATCATAATGTTTTCAAGGATATGACAGAAGAAGGGGAAGAATATGTTCCTGTCGAGAACTATTACCGACCGAAGTATGTTTTCTTCAATAGTGTGTGCAATAAGATCCCGCTGAAACGTGAAGAGACCATTGAGGCGGTGGCAACGATGGTAGCGGCACAGGAATTGAAATTCGATGATATTTATTCGGATGATGACCAGGAAGTTATCGGTAAAAAAGAATTTGAAAAACGCAAAGCCGAGCTCCTGAAGGATCCTGCTGTCGCTCTCCTGACGGATGCGCTGCTGGAAGATGACAACGCACAGGCTCGTCGCGTGATCATCAACGCTATGAAAGACGAGGACCCCATTTCCGGAAAAGAATTCAAACGGAACCGCGCGGGTACAGAAGAAAGGATGGGTGACCTGATCAAACAGATGTACGAAGGGGTCAAAACCATGCAGCAGGACAAAGAGCAGGAGAAAGACAACAAGAAAGAAGATATCAAAGAAGAAATCAAAGAACAAGATGAGGATAAGAAGCTCGAGGACAACAAGAACGAGATCCACATCTAAAACAGCAAGGCCGGCAGGTTTTCTGCCGGCTTGTTCGTAGGGGGAATCCGATGAACAGCAAACTATATTGTCCGGATCTGTGGGGATCTCATGATCCGGAGACCCTGCATTATGCTTATTCAGCCGGTGAGATCCGTCATCTTGATCCGGAAAAGGACAAACTGCTTTTGAACAATCTGGCGCGAAACGCAAGTGGCGTTCGCCGGAAGGCGGCACTGATGAGGCTCGGCGTAGCGGAAGTGGATGAGGCTCCGGAAGGCTATACTTCCGACGACATTTACGATGAAGCATACTGGCTCGCCGAAGAGCAGGTCCTACGCGTGGAGGATCCTGAACTTTTGAAGCGGGCCGCCTTCGAGGCTTTTGGCGAGAAACGATATTTCGCGTTCTGCCGTCTGACCGGCTATCGATATCCGGCGCCTGCCAATGATGCCTTTAGCCATCGCACCTTCGAGGTCAGGCGTTCCCCAGACCTGGATCAACGGGACGTGGAAGATTTCTGCCGCGAGATGATAGAGAAAAGCGGCCCCTTTGCGAAGGAGGCCGCCGAGATCCTGAATGGAAAGTAATTGCGGACAGAGCATGGCTTTGGTACAATCAAGCTGAAACGGAGGATTTACTCATGAGAATATTGATCACGAACGACGATGGGATAGAGGCTGCCGGGATCCGGAAACTGGCGGAAGCCGCTAAGAAGTTTGGCGAGGTATGGGTCGTTGCGCCGGACGGACAGCGCAGCGCCGCGTCACACAGCTATAACTTTCATCATTCGGTGAACCTGAAAGCCTGGCCTTTTCCCGTGGAGGGAGTAAAGGCATATGCCTGCAGCGGAACGCCGGTGGACTGTGTGCGGGTCGGTGTTTTGAAGCTGATGCCTGAAAAGCCGGATTTTGTACTGACCGGCATCAATCAAGGGTATAACATCTGCGCGGATATCCAGTACTCGGCGACGGTAGGTTCCGCACTGGAAGCGGCTTTCCTGGGAGTGAAGGCGATTGCGTTCTCTCAGGGCTCCTTCAAAGACGCGGATATCGTGGACCGTTATCTGACAGAGATCATGGAAGAGTGCATGAAGGCAGATCCCGGCAAGAACCGGATCATGAATGTCAACTTCCCCGACTGCAGTCTGGCCGAATGTAAGGGTATCCTGCGAAACTGCGTCGTTTCACAGGATGATTTCTATGAGGACACCTACGGGGAAGAGGCCCTGGACGACGGTTCCAGCGAATTTCATTTACACTATAAACGGCACTGGGAAGCGGCCTCAGAGGGGACCGACCTGATGGCGGTCCGCGACGGCTATATCTCGATCGGCCCGGTCAGCAATATCATGTAGGTACGTGCGATGAAAACAAACGGAACATATTTTGTGAATGATCCCGAAAGACCGCTTCGCTACGGTGAGATAAACCTCATCAATCCGCCCAGACAGCGGCTGCGGGGCGAGGCGCTTAAGGAAGGGATACCGGCTTATCCGGTCTTCTGCGGCTTCTGCGGGACAGACCTGGAACTTATGCGGATGGGGCAGCGGGGAGAGCTTGGACCGAAGTTCCCAGCCGGTGAAAAGCGGCTGATCAATGGTCATGAAGGCGTGGTCTGGGTACCTTCCGAAAATCGTTTTGCTATCGTGCTGATCCGCGGCGGCGACAGTTATGATCCGACCAGGTTTACGGAAGACGAGACCTACTTTGAATATGGATGTGACGGAGCGGACGGGTTGTTTTCGGAGAAGAATTATTTCCATCCGGATATGCTGCTGCATCTGCCGGAGCAGTATGAAGGGCTGAAAAAGCTCCCTCTTCAGCTGGCGAAGCGGCTTGTGTTCTGTGACCCGTACGCCTGCGCGATCTTCCAGCACGAACGCTTGTGTGATCTCGGTGCCGCCCAGAATTTCCGGGTATTACTCGCAAAAGCGAGTGCGAAAGAGAAAGCTGACGGGAAGGCACAGGTCCCGGAAAAGGCACCAGCTTCCCAGCCGGACTTAATGGCGGCCGCAGTCGAGGCGACGTTCGCGCGGACAGTGATCTACGGTCTTGGTACGACCGGTCTTTTCATTGGTGACCAGATCCGCCGGAACCATCCGGATGCCCGGATCCTGTTTGTGGCCCGCAGCCGGGAGAGCAGTGAGAAGGTGCAGTTTACGAAGAAATATATCCCATCGGACTACCTGTGCGCCGACGGACTTTCCGAGGAGGAGATCGCGGAAGCGATCCGAAAGAGGCTGGGCGGCACGGCCAGCCTCTTCGTGGGAACCAGTGGAAGCGAGGCTGAGCACCGGATCGCCTTCGCGGAAGGTGCATTGGGCAACAACGGCATTTACGACAGCTTTTCTCTGGGACCGCATGTGAGTTTTGACTCGATGCCGTTTGGTTTCAAGAATCAGCTGATCTTTGCTTCGATCAACTTCCGCCAGGCTCATATGGAAGAGGCGATCCGTATCCTCTCGGAGAGTCATTTCGACGAGATCGTCCGGCTGATCGATAAAGAAGAATTTATCCGGGACCCGATGGGAGCATACCTGAATAAGATCTATGCCAAAGGCGCGCCGCTTAAGACGGCGGTCATCTGGAATAAGGAGTTTGTCGAATGATCATTGACGCGCATGTTCATCTGTGGAAAGCCCAGACGGGCCGACGGGAAGTCGTTGTGGCGCAGGACGGTGGTTTTCGCGCGGAAAACCGGCCGGTGCGCTCGCTTCGGGACGGCTTGTCAGACTTTGGCGGCGAGGTCCGTCAGATGATGCCGCCCTATATGCTGACCGGCGAGAATTCGCCTGAGATGCTGATCGCGAACATGAACTACGCCGGCGTGAACGGCGCGGTGATCATGGGTGAGGTGATGGACGGGCGGCAGGATGAGTATTTCCGCGCGGCCAAGGCGAAATACCCGGACCGCCTGAAGATCTGCGCTTTCTTCGATGAAGGTGAATCTTATACCCTGGACGGTTTTGACGGAATCAAGATCTGTGCCTGTAAGTTGAAAACGCCGGGACTTCTGAAACTCTTCCCTGTCTTCGAGGCCGCGTGGGATGCAGGCAAATTCGTGGCGATCGAGCTCGCGGACGGTGCGGAGCAGACGGGTGAACTTCGGGAGATCGCCGAGCAGCTGCCGGATCTTCGGATCGCCATAGGCCACTTTGGAATGGTCACCATGCCTGACTGGCAGGAACAGATCCGACTGGCCCGCCTGCCGAACGTTTTTGTGGAAAGCGGTGGGATCACCTGGCTCTTCAACGAAGAATTCTATCCTTATCCGTCCGCCATTCGCGCGATCCGCGAGGCGGCGGAGATCTGTGGCATGAACAAGCTTATGTGGGGCAGCGATTATCCGCGGACAATGGTAGAGATCACCTACAAAATGAGCTTCGACTTCATCCTGAAGTCACCGGAGCTGTCCGAGGCGGAAAAAGAGGCATTCCTCTTCTCGAACGCGCGGGATTTCTACGGCTTCGACGCCCTGTCCGAGCTGCCGGTCATCCAGAACATGCTGTGACCGGCCTTCCGCAGGCGCGGACAACGGTCATGCTGACCCTCGCTGCAATCCGATAGCAAGGTGCCGTTCTTTTTTGACTAAACCTTGCTATGGCATTAGCAAGGTCAGGACAAGAATCAATGAGACCTTGCTAATAGTTGAGGCATGAGTAGCAAGGTGACGTTCTTTTTTGACTAAACCTTGCTATAGCATTAGCAAGATCAGGGAAAAAATCAAATAGACCTTGCTACCAGCTGAGGTACAGGTAGCAAGGTGCCGTTCTTTTTTAACTAAACCTTGCTACTTGTTAACCGGGAACAGATATCAATGAGGCAAACCATGAGAGAAACGATCATTCAGTTTGGCGAAGGGAACTTCCTTAGGGGCTTCGTCGATGATTTTATCGACATTTTGAAGCGAAAAGGCCTGTATGACGGCAGTGTTGTCGTCGTGAAACCCCGGCCGGAGCGAAAAGATTCCGCAGAGCAGGCACCAAGCCCGTTCCGGAAGCTCACAGCGCAGCACGGAGTTTATAACTTGATTCTGCGTGGAATCGAGAATGGACAGGCAGTCTCAAGAATGAGAGAGATCCATTCCATCAACCGGACGATCGACCCTTACCAGGATTTTGAAGCTTTTCTTCGCCTGGCACGTCAAAAGGATCTTAAGTTTATTATTTCCAACACGACAGAAGCAGGCATTGTCTTTGATGAAAGCTGTAAATTCACTGATCGCCCGGCGCTCTCGTTCCCGGGCAAACTGACACAGCTGTTGTACGCGCGCTTTGAAAGCGGATTGCCGGGCTTTATCCTGCTGCCATGTGAACTGATCGACAATAATGCGGATGAACTGAAAAACTGTGTTCTGAGATACGCGGAGCTCTGGGAGCGTGGAGACGACTTCAAGGGCTGGATCGAGAAAGAGAATACCTTCGCCAATACACTGGTAGACCGGATCGTTACCGGTTATCCTAAGGAAGAGGCGGCTGCCACCTGCCGGCAGATCGGATGGAACGATCAGCTGATCGATACGGCGGAGCCATATCATCTCTGGGCGATCGAAGGAAACTTTGAAAGTGAGCTGCCGCTCAAAGCAGCAGGCTTGAACGTCATTTGGACCGAGGACATCGCCCCAATCAAAAAACGCAAGGTGCGGATTCTGAACGGAGCCCATACATCGATGGTTTTCCCAGCATTGCTGTATGGACTGGAAACCGTGGGCGAATGTCTGCAGGATGAGACGGTCAGCGCATTTCTGAAGCACTATCTCTTCACTTATGCTGTACCGCTGCTGCATGCGGATACGACAGAAAAGGAGCCGGACGCCGTCCATCCTGATGATGTTGCTTTTGCCGAGGCGGTTCTGGAAAGGTTCGCGAATCCCTTCATTCATCATCAGCTGAGATCCATCGCGCTCAATTCGATCAGCAAGTTCAGCGTTCGTGTCTTGCCGACAGCGATCGACTGCCGGCAGAAGAACGGATATTTCCCGAAAGCTGCCGCTTTCTCGCTGGCGGCACTGATCCGCTTCTACAAGACCGATAAGCCGCAGGACGATCCGGCACAGATAGCCTTTATCCGCGAACATTCCGTGGAAGAGATCGTCCAAAGCAGCCTCTGGGGCGCTTCGCTCGAAGACATGCTGGAGGATGTGAAAACAGCATATGATATGATTGCTGCAGGAAAGATCAAGGAGGCCTTTACATGGGCAATGACATGAACCAGCCAGATGCGTCGATGACGCAAATCCACCCGCTGGACAACGTGGCGGTCGATCTCAGAAACGGTCACAAATACGCGGTCAGGGATATCCGGCAAGGCGAAGAAGTAATCAAGTACGGATTCCCGATCGGCGCCGCGACACAGGATATTGCGGCCGGCGAGCATGTGCATACCCACAATCTGAAAAGCCAGATCGCGCCGCATATGGAATACACCTATCATCCGGCTGATCAGCATCAACCGGTCGAGGCAGCTATTCCAACCATCAACGCTTATGTCCGCCCGGACGGACGGATCGGCATCCGTAACGATATCTGGATCATCCCTACCGTGGGCTGCGTCGACCAGATCGCGGAAAAGATCGCCGAAGAGACAGGTGCGCTGGCCTTTCCGCATCCTTATGGCTGCTCCCAGTTGGGAGATGATCATCGTTATACGCAGCAAACTCTCTGCGGACTGATTCGCCATCCGAACGCCGGCGGCGTGCTGGTGCTGGGGCTTGGCTGCGAGAATAATCAGATCAGCGAACTGAAGAAAATGCTGGAAGACAGCGACCTTTCCCGCATTCGCTTCCTGAACGCGCAGGACGTCGAGAATGAGGTCGGGGAGGGTATCCGCCTGGTGCGCGAACTGCAGGATGGCGCGGCGCAGAACAGGCGGGAAGAGGTACCGGCATCCCGGCTCGTGATAGGCCTGAAATGCGGCGGCAGCGACGGACTTTCCGGGATCACCGCCAACCCGATGGTCGGCCGGATCACAGATTATTTTACAAAGATGGGTGCTTCCTGCGTATTGACCGAAGTACCGGAGATGTTCGGCGCGGAGCAGATCCTGATGGATCGCTGCGTCAGCGAACCGATATTCCAAAAAGCAGTCAGTCTGATCAATGATTTTAAGGCTTACTATATATCCCATGGTCAGCCGGTAGGCGAGAATCCTTCGCCTGGTAATAAAGCCGGCGGCATCACGACTCTGGAGGAAAAATCCCTGGGCTGTGTACAGAAAGGCGGCAGCGCGGCAGTCACCGATGTACTGGCGCTTGGCGAGCCGGTCAGGAAAAGGGGCCTGAATCTTCTCTGGGGACCGGGAAACGACATCGTTTCTACCACGAACCTGACCGCGTCCGGCTGTCACTTGATCTTGTTTACGACGGGCCGGGGAACACCGCTTGGCGCGCCGGTGCCGACGCTCAAGATCGCGACGAATACCGCTCTGGCGGAGAAGAAGCGAAGCTGGATCGACTTCGACGCCCAGGCTGACTCGGATGAGGAGCTCGTCCGGTTGATCATGGAAACAGCGAACGGAAAAAGCGCGAAGAATGAAATAAACGGATGCCAGCAGATCGCAATCTTTAAGGATGGAGTGACGCTCTGAGACCGGACAAAACCGAGCAGAAAATGACAGGATGGTTTTTGCCCGCAGGACTATACTGATCTCATCAGGGAAAGGAGACTAGTGATGGAGTGGCTGACCAGTATCAGAAGCGCGATCGACTTTATGGAAAAACACCTGGAGGAGGACATCAGTGCGCAGGATGTCGCGGATCAGGTGTATCTTTCGTCGTTCTTTCTTCAGAAAGGGTTTTCGCTGATGACCGGTTACGGGATCGGCGAGTATATCCGCAGCCGCAGGCTTTACAAGGCTGCGCTGGATCTGAAGAATACAAAGGAAAGGGTCATTGATATCGCGCTGAAGTACGGCTATGAGACGCCTGAAAGCTTTTCGAAAGCGTTCTCACGCTTCCATGGCGTAACGCCTGTGCAGGCACAGGGCGGCGCGGCCATCCGGACATTCCTTCCCCTGAAAATTGAAATCAGTGTTCAGGGAGGTAGTCAAATGGACTGCAGAATCATGACAATGGATCCGTTTACCGTAATCGGCTACGAGAAAGAGTTCGACTCCGAGACCGCCTATCAGGAGATCCCGAAGTTCTGGAATATTTTTCTGGAGAAGTTCGCGGATGGCATCTTTTCCGGAAAAGAACCGGCCTGCGCGGAGGAAAAGGCGATCATCGACAACCGGATCGGTGAATACGCGATCTGCGTTGACGATATCAAGGGAGGCAGGTTCCGGTACCTGATCGCCGGAATGTATATGGGCGGCGAGGTGCCGGAAGGCATGACGATCTATGAAGTCCCGAAAACCGACTGGGCGGTGTTCAGCTGTGTCGGCCCGCTGCCGGATACGCTTCAGGATCTGAACACCCGGATATACAAAGAGTGGCTGCCCGGAAACCCGGAGTATGAACTCTGCGGGAACGCAACGGTCGAATGGTATGGAGCGGGCGATACGACAAGCAAAGATTATCAAAGCGCTATCTGGATCCCCGTGAAGAAGAGAGGGCAGCAGAAATGAAGATCGAAACCATCATCAAAGAATCTTTTACAGTCATCGGCAAAGAAGGCTCGACCGCGGATGGACCTGGCTTCATTCAGGCTCTCTGGCAGGACGCGAACGGACATTTTGATCAAGTGGACGCGCTTGCGAAGAGAGATAAGCAGGGAAATCTGGTTGGTATCTGGGGAGCGATGAGCGACCCGTCCCGGTCTTTCCAGCCATGGGCAGACGGGTTCAGTCGGGGACTGTATCTGGCCGGAGTCGAGTGCCGGGACGATGCGGAAGCGCCGGAAGGATGGATAAAGTGGATCGTTCCGGGATACGAATTTCTGCAGGTGGAAAATGAAAGCCCTGAGTCTTTTGGCGAGATGATCCGGTATATGGAAGAAAACCATATCCCGCTGGCCGGCGCGGTGCATGATTTTTCCGATCCTCGGACGGGGAAAGGCTATATGTTCTTCCCGATCCGAAAACTCTGATCCTTAGTTTCAGGATATAAACCCAATAAAATCTGACTTATCAGGAGGACGAGCGATGCCAAGCGTACAGGCGATCATGCTGAACAAACTGTTTGCCGCAATCCCCGGTGATCCACCGGGAACTGAGCACGACTACGTAGCCGAACGGGCGAGAAATGCCGAAAGGAAACCGCCCAAAACACCGGCCGGCGTGACACTGGAAGAGATCACTGTCGGCGGCCAGCACGCGGAGCGGACGACGAAGCCCGGCAATAACAAGGGCTGGATCTTCTATATCCACGGCGGCGGATTTGCGACCGGGAGCGCGAAAGAGCGCCGTGAGATCACGCTGTATATCGCGGACAAGTGCGGATACGATGTGATCAGTGTGGATTACCGGCTGGCGCCGGAAAACAAGTGGCCGGCCATGCCGGAAGACGTGCTCGCTGCCTGCAAAGGCCTCGGCGAGCTGGGGATCTCGCTTTCCGACGTGATCTTCATGGGAGAAAGCGCGGGCGGGACGCTCGTCCTGTCCCTGGCACTTCTCTGCCGTCAGGAAGGCCTTGGTCAGCCCAAGGCTGTCGCGACCTATTCACCCTGTGTACGTCAGGCAGGCCACTATCCTTCACACTTTGACAATATCAAGACGGATACCATGCTGAAGGACGCGGTCTCCAAGGGGCTTTCGGAGCCACTCTTCGGGGCGGACGCCACGGAAGAGGATATGCTCGATCCCATCGCTTCGCCTATTATGGCAGACTATACAGGGATCGCGCCGATCTTCATCTCCGTTTCGGACGCGGAAACGCTTTATGATGATTCCCGGGTGCTGTATGAAAAGCTGATACGGGCCGGACACAAGACCGAGCTGGATGTGGCCAAAGGTGTCTGCCACGCGTTCCAGATGTTCCCGAACATACTGCCGGAAGCCAGAAAATCCATCGCGAAAACATTCGCGTTCATCGAGAGTCTGTAAGCTTTATCGGGCGATAAGGAAACAAGATATGGCGATACAGAAATTCAATGTCAGCCGGGACGATTCTATTTACGAGGCATTTCCGGATATCGTGCAGACAAAAAGCGGCAAGCTGATCTGTGTCTTCAATGAGTGCGAACATCATCTTGACCGCACCAACGCGCGGGTCATGATCACGGAAAGCCGCGACCGCGGCCGGACATGGAGCCCGAAAAGACCGCTCTCAAAGCCCGGTACCCGCAAGGCCTTCCTCGACTGTCCGCGTATTTCGCTGCTGCGGGATGGAACGATGCTCGTGATTTGTACGATGGTCACCTATCTGGAAAAAGGAAGAAAAGCGGAGCAGTATATCTGGCGAGGCGACAGCGAAGGCGAGCATTTCGAAGGACCGGAGATCCTGCCTTTCTGCGGGATCGTACCGGACAAGATCCAGGAGTTATCGACCGGACGGATCCTGATCGCGGCCCACTTCGAATCGGAGCCGACAGAGTCGGAGACGATCGGAACCGCTGATGGCTCGGTCGAGCGCAGTGCCGACGGTTCCAGAGGCAAGCTGCGGCAGTATCTCTGGTATTCCGATGACCATGGAAAGACCTGGTCGGACCGGGTGACAGTGGCAGCGGATCCCAGATATAACCTTTGTGAGATATCCATCCTGGAAATGCGGGACGGGACGCTGGTCGGCTTCCTTCGGGAAAATTCCGGGATCGGTGTGGACGTTCTGAAAACGCTATCCTTCGATCACGGTGAAACCTGGACGCCGGTTTATGAGACCCCCATGGACTGTGGCCACCGGCCGGTGGCCGGTTATCTGAACGACGGTCGTATCATGGTGACCTATCGCTACATTTCAGGCGGCGCTCAGAATATGTTCGCGGCTTTTCTGCGGGAAGATCAGCTGAAAGAGACCGAAAGGAAAAACCAGCGATGCCGGATCATGCCGCTGGACTATGACCGCAATCCCTCGCCGGATATCGGCTATACCGGCTGGACACAGTTTGAGGACGGCGAGATCTATGTAGTGAACTACCTGAAAGATGACGCCGACAATGCTTTCATTCGCGGTTACAGCTTCTACCCGGAAGATATCGAACTGCCGGTGACGGAAAAGACCACCAGAAATGTATTCTAAAAAAAGACGGCCCGGTTTTCACCGGGTCGCCTTTTTTGAGGAGAGAGTAAGTTTACATATTATGATCACATTTCATACTGGACATAGCAGACCTGGGTCTCCATGAATTCCTCAAGGCCATGCTCGCCGTCGTCGCCGCCGTTGCCGGACTGGCGGACACCGGCATGGAAGCCCTGGAAGGCTTCGAAGTGTTCACGGTTGACATAGGTCTCACCGAATTTGATCTCGTTCATCGCACGCATCATTGTATCGGTGTTGGTGGTGTGGATCGAGGAAGTCAGGCCATAGACACTGTCGTTCGCGTATTCGATCGCCTCATCCAGCGTCTTGAAAGTCATGATGGGCATGACCGGGCCGAAGATCTCGTCACGCATGACGGCCATATCCTGTTTGCAGTTGATCAGCAGCGTCGGCTCATAGTAGAAGCCCTTGCCGTTGACCGTCGCCTTCTTGCCGCCGCATACCAGGGTAGCGCCGTCGGCGATCGCTTTCTGTACCAGGTCGTCGATATGATCCTGCTGGTTCTTGTTGATCTGCGGACCGATAGTGGCATCCGGATTCTGGATGGGGTCGCCGTAGGTAGCCGCTTTGATCTTTTCGGTCATCCTTTCGATGAACTTCGGAGCGATGCCTTCCTGGACATAGATACGTTCCGCGCAGTTGCAGACCTGGCCGTTGTAGATGAAACGGGAAGCGAAGACGTTGTTGACGGTCTCATCCAGTTTGCAGTCGTCCATGACGATGACAGGCGCCTTGCCGCCGAGTTCCAGGGAAACTTTGGCGATATGGTCAGCTGCCGTCTTCATGATCTTTCTGCCGGCTTCGGTGGAACCGGTCATAGAGACCATACCGACTTTCGGATTGGCAGCCAGGGCCTCGCCGACGACAGCGCCGGAACCGGTGATCACGTTGATGACGCCTTTCGGCAGGGAGCTCTTTGCCACGAGTTTGGCAAATTCATAGCAGCCATTCGGAGTATCGCTGGAAGGTTTCAGGACGACGGTATTACCGGTGACCAGGGCGGGAGCCATTTTTCTTCCGATCAGGAAAAGCGGGAAGTTCCAGGGCATAATACCGGCGACAACGCCGATCGGTCTCTTATACAGGTAGATATTCTCGTTCGGACGGTCACTGGTGATGATCTCACCTTTGATATGGCGAGCCAGGTTGGCGTAGAAATTGATGTACTCGGGGAGCCAGCCGGCCTCATCTCTTGCCTGGCCGATCAGCTTGCCGTTTTCCTCAGCGGTGGTCTGCGCGAAGAGTTCGATGTTCTCCGCGACCAGGTTCGCCAGCTCGCGAAGATAACCGGCTCTTTGGATCGCGGGCAGCTTCGCCCAGGATTTCTGTGCTTCATAGGCAGCGTTGACAGCGGCTTCGACATCTTCCGCCGTTGCCTGCGGTACCTGAGAGATCACTTCTTCCGTCGCCGGATTGATGACATTGATCATTTTACGGTCGCCGTTCGGGATAAATTCGCCGTTAATAAACAGTTCGTACTGCTTCATGAACCATAGCCTCCTTTCAAGAATGCCATTCATATTGTGATTGGTGCAGTTTGTATGAAAAACGCACTGCTTTATATATTGAATATAGCACTTATAGACGAAAATGTAAAGCGGCGAACCAGAGTTCGGAATGGTCATTTATGGCAAAATGGATTGACCGTGCCCTGACAGAAAGAGTATAATCATGGTGAATCAGTTCGAAAATCGACACAGGAGGTTAGTATATGGATCTGCATCGCTGGAAAGATATCAATTACAGAGGAACGATCGAAAAGGTCGAGTATATGGCCACCCGCGAAGATGGCAAACTCTGGAAGAAATACGCGCTTGTCTACCTTCCGTACGGGTATGACGAGACAAAGCCCTACAATGTGCTGTATCTGATGCACGGCGGCGGAGGCAATTCCGACGCGTGGGTCGACTGCAGCCAGATCAAGAACGCTTTTGATCAGGCATTCTTCGATAAGAAGGCGGAGCCGTTCATCGCGGTATTCCCCACTTATTACAGTGTGAATCCCTCGGAGCATCCCATGACCGGGATCGACGCGGTCTGGATGGACAAACAGGTACATGAGTTTCAGAAGGAATTCGCGGAACGGCTGGTGCCCGCGGTGGAAGGCCGGTTCCACACGTATGCCGAGAACATTACACCGGAAGGTCTGAAAGCCTCCCGTGATCACCGCGCGTTCGGCGGTTTCTCCATGGGCGGCTCCACGACCTGGTATAACTATCTGGAAAATCTGGACTATGTTTCCACATTCCTTCCGCTTTCCGGTGACTGCTGGGTGATCGAGCCGATGGGCGGCCGCTTACATCCGGAAGAGACGGCAAAATGCCTGATCGACGCGGCAAAAAAACGCGGCATGACGAAAAAAGACTTCCGGATCTTTATCGGGACCGGTGACAAAGATATCGCGTATAACAATCTCGTCCCGCAGGTCGCGGCAATGAAAGAGTATCCTGAGTATTTCGATTACAGCGATGATCTTTCCGAGGGCAATTTCCACTTTGTCGTAAAGGACGACTCGGTCCACGCCTATGAGGAAGTCTATCATCACGTGTGGAACTACCTGCCGTATCTCTGGGGCTAAAAGATGGGAACCTGTGCGGAAATATTCGGCGGGATCTATCCCGCGCTGCTGACGCCGTTCACGCAGGATGGCCGCATCAACCGGACGTCGTTGGAGAGACTGGTCCGGTATGAGACGGGTCTTGGCGTGGATGGATTCTATGTATGCGGCAGCACCGGCGAATCGTTTCTGATGTCGAAGGAAGAACGAAAAGAAGAGATGGAGATCGTCAAGGACGCCGCGCCTGGGAAGAAGCTCATCGCGCAGATCGGCTCGCTGAACGTCCGGGACGCGGAATACCTGGCCAGAGCAGCCGCGGATCTTGGCTATGACGCGATCTCTTCCGTAGCGCCGTTCTATTATAAGTTTTCTTTCCGCGAGATCCGGGACTACTATTTTCGCCTGGCCGGCGCTTCGGATATACCGGTACTTGTCTACTACATTCCGGGTTCTTCCGGCGTGACATTGGGTGAAGGGCAGCTTGGGCAGCTTCTCGCGGATGACCGGTTTATCGGAGTGAAATTCACTTCGAATGATTTCTTCCTTCTGGAGAGACTGAAAAAAGCCTATCCGGACAAGGTAGTCCTGAACGGCTTTGACGAGATGTTCCTCTCCGGCCTGGCCATGGGCGCTGACGGTGGTATCGGATCCACCTACAACTTCATGGGCGACCGCTTCGTGCGGATGCGGCAGTTGATGAAAGAAGGCCGTCTTCCGGAGGCACGTGAGATCCAGAACGGCGTGAACGAGATCATCGCGATCCTGCTGAAGATCGGTGTGATCCCGGGCTGCAAGGAGATCCTGAACCAGCAGGGATTCGATCTTGGCGAGTGCCTGCCGCCTTTCGCGCCACTCGGCGACGAGGAAAAGCAGCTGGTCCGCGAACAGATCATCCCTCGATTAGCGTGAATATCAACAGAAATAGAAAACGCCCCTCTCTCTTGGGGCGTTTTTTCTATCTTACTAAAGAATCCGAGATGCTTTTCCTGCCTTGTTCGCCAAAGGTCAAGGGGCTCTGCTCAAGATCGTAAACCAACAATCCTTCTTCTCCTTTTGACATCTCAGCGAGGATCTTTCCGGATCTGTCAAATAATATGGTCGGTGCCGTCTGAAAAGCCGAGCAGGTGTTGCAGGTCAGGACAGGACAAACATTTTCGACAGCTCTTGTCTGGATATGTCCTTTGATCATGTCATATCTGGCAGGATCATCTTTCCCGGATACATCATAAAACAAGACCAGGTTCAGGTCGGTATGCTGAACATATAGTTCTCTGAAATACTCCGGGAAGCGGATCTCAAAACATATTCGGATCCCTACGCGAAGGGAATCCATTTCGATTATACCGGGATCATGACCTTCGGAAAAGTTTTCCCGATCCCAGCCCCATAATGCGCGTTTACTGTAGGTTTCCGTTTTTCCATGAGGCATAAATACGATAGCACGATTAAAGTAGTGGGAATTCCCGCAGACGATGGTACCTACTACAATATACATACATGTTTTTTCGGCGAGCATCCGTATCTTTTCATGGATCCGGTCCGTTTGCTCAAGGTCTACATCGGAAGAAGAACGGATACAATGCGGGGGATAACCTGTCACTGCACATTCCGGAAAGAGCAGAAGTCTGACTCCTGCTCTTTCAGCTTCTTCTATCCCTTTCTTTATATGTGAAAAGTTTTCTTCAGCATTACCTGTGACATTAAATTGAAATGCACCGATTTTCATGTTATCAAAATCAATAGGGACTTTTCATAGTCAGAACGTAGATCGTGCCGACCGGATCGCCGGTCATCAGCCCGGTCTCTGATCGCTGGATCAATATGATGTGCTCGTAATTTACAAAGAAATCAAAGGTGCATGTTCCATGTTCAGCCAGGTCGATGCTGACCTGTGTTCCTGCCTGGTTGAAGGAGAAGGGTCCCTGATCGAAACCGAAGAACTCACTGTACTGCCATCCGTATCCCAGATAGAAGTCACCGGAGCCGCTGAAAGACATATAGAAGAAGTTCGCGGTTTCAGCGTTCTGCGTCGCCCAGGGTCCGACGCATCGGCCGGTCCATTCAAAATAATCGGAAATATTGTAGACAGCTCCGGTAACGAGGATACCAGAAGGAATATCGAGATAAGCCGTATTGCTGAAATTGGGGATACTGTAATAAATCTCACCTGTATCGTCGATATACCAGGCGACCGTCTGAGAGTTATAGTAGGAAGGATTCGACATGTGATCCAGAACCGCCTCCATGTCGTTATCATAGAGGTAGTCTTCGATCGTCTGGGCAATGATATAGTCCGCTTCCGCTTCCGTAGTGCCAAGCCAGTCGACGATCGTGTAGGTGGCGGGGTCTTTTGGCGCGGGAGCACTGGATTCTTCAGCGGGTTTGCTGGACTCTTCAGCAGGCTTGCTGGATTCTTCGGCCGGAGCACTGGATTCCGCAACAGATGACTCCTCAGCAGGAGTACTGGATTCCACGACGGATGACTCCTCGGCCGGAGCACTGGATTCCGCAACAGATGATTCCTCTGCAGGGACGCTGGATTCCATGGCGGATGACTCCTCAGCAGGCGTACTGGATTCCACGGCAGATGATTCTTCTGCAGGGACACTGGACTCCACAGCGGATGACTCCTCAGCAGGAGTACTGGATTCCACGGCGGATGATTCTTCTGCAGGGACACTGGACTCCACAGCAGATGATTCTTCTGTAGGTTTGGAACTTTCCTCCTTTACGGATTCTTCCACATATTCACCTCCGGCGAACTTGTCTCCGGAAGGTTTTTTCGGCAAAGAAGTCTGCGAAGTGCAGGAAGACAGCAACAGTACCGCGCATAAGAGAAAAGATAAAATCACACTTTTTTTCATATCGATCAACTCCTGTTATGATAACTTCCTACATCATAATCGAAACAGAATAAGAAAGCAAGCATAAAAAGGCTTACCTCACATTGGCAGATATGAGAATAGCAAGGTCCTTCGGGTTTTCAAAGATTTTTTGCTAGTCTGTATTCTCTCAATAGCAAGGTGTGCTCAATAATCTTGTTTGCCTTGCTATTACGATAGCAAGGTTGCATCAAATAGACGACTCACCTTGCTACTCGGCAACCTTTCGTTAGCAAGGTTCGTAGTTTTTTCAAGGTTACCTTGCTATCGAGCAGGATAAAAGTGTCTTTTCCAGAAAGCAAGCATGAAAAAGGCCGGCCCCGAAGGACCGGCCTGCTTTCGAAATGCGCGCCAATGGCGCGCTATACTGCTGAAAGTATCAAAGGGAGAGTTAAATTTCTATTTTGGCGCCCATGAGTTTCGCGAATTCACGAACGATCGCGGTATCGCCGGGCCATGCCGGAGAAGTGACCAGATTGCGGTCAACAACTGCTTCATCCACACCTACCGGGACATATGTACCGCCGGCCAGCGTAACATCCGGACCGACCGCGGGATAAGCGGTGGCTTTGTAACCGGCCAGAACACCGGCAGCAGCCAGGACCTGCGGGCCATGGCAGATCGCGGCGACAGGTTTGCCGGCAGCGAAGAACTCTTTGACGATCTCGATCACACGCGGATTCAGACGGATATATTCCGGAGCGCGGCCGCCTGTGATAAACAGGCCTTCGTAGTCTTCCGTTTTGACTGCGTCGAAGTCGGCGGTCAGCGCGAAATTGTGTCCGCGAAGTTCGGTATAGGTCTGTTCACCCAGGAAATCATGGACAGCAGTAGCGACAGTTTCGCCGGCT
>JAFZQZ010000087.1 GCA_017620135.1 Bacillota bacterium | reverse complement strand
TCTTCAGCCTGACTAGACTCTGCTGCTTCTGAGCTCTCTGCCTGTTCGGAGGATTCGGCTGTTTCCACGCTTTCTGCCGCTTCAGCGGATTCTGCCGGCTTCTCGGATAACTCGTCAGAAGACTCTTCTGCCTGTTCTTCGACGGATTCCCGGGACTTTTCTTCTGATTCGGTCCCGGCTTTCCTTCCCTGGATCAACACGACGATGATCGCGGCCAGAAGCCCAACGATGAGCACTCCGATGATGATTCCAAGGACAAGGCCGAGTTTCTTTTTCGGTTTTTCCGGTTCAGGAGGAGAGGGGGGCAGCGGCTGACCGCATCTGGTACAGAAGTTGTCGGTATCGAGATTGGAAAATCCGCAGCGAGGACAAGTCTTCATGGCAGTAAGATCCTTTCAGAGAAATGGATATCCTTATCATAACAGACTAAAGTGGTAACTTCAAGGAAGATAGATCGAATTGATCGGAATTAGTTCGGGATCCAGGATCTCGATCTGATCACCGGTTTTTTTAATGGAGAACGAGGCCAGCGCGCCGCTGTTCTGATCCGGATCCTGGTTCGCGGAGATGAAGTTCCCCAGGGAGTAGAAGACGAGCATCTGATGGGAAGTCGAACCGGCGCCAGTGCTGCCTGCTGCCGCGCCGGCTTCGGCTGTGAGGATCTCATAGGGCTGAACGACATGCGGATGGGTGCCGATGACGACATCCACACCTTCTTCCAGGAAGATCTGTGCGTAGGCTTTCTGCATTTCATTCGGCTGGGAAGCGTATTCCGTGCCCCAGTGAACGAACACGATCACGCAGTCCGCATTGGCGCGAGCTTCCTTGAGAGACAGGCGAAAAGCGGAAAGATCTCCGGAAAGATCCGGCAGGAGATGGACCGCATATGGCGCTTCTTCAGGCAGGCTCCGGCCATTGGTTCCGTAGGTGAAGGAGAGCAGCGCGAAGCGGATGCCCTCCTGTTCAAGGATCTCATAGGGACGAAGGGACATTGCGTCAGAAGCGTTCGTGTCAGATGGGTCATAGAATCCCTCTCCTGTCTGTGTCCCGATGGTCAGTACACCCGTTTCGCGGTAGGAAGAGATGGTCCTTTCGATACCGGAAAGGCCGCGATCGAGGGCATGGTTGGTGGCACAAACGGCCACGTCAAAGCCGGCTTTTGCGACAGCTTCCGCAAGAAAAGCCGGTGTGCCGAAGGAAGGAAAACCAGCGAATTCACCGGAATCTGTCACAAGGGGCGTTTCCTGGCCGATCGTCGCGACGTCCGCCCGGCGGATCCGCGTAGAGAGTTCTTCGTCCAGCGGGCTTCCCATAGCAGGATCAAACAGGAAATCGAACGACTTCTCTGCCAGCGCTCGTCCGTAGATCGCTTCATGGATCAGCAGATCGCCTGCGCAAAGGAAAGAGACGGAACTTTCCTCGCTGATGAGCTCCAGTCCCCAGCTGAGCCAGGCCCAGCCGGTGACTCGGCCATCAAATTCCGTTACATAGATCGCCTGCTTGCTCTCGTCAAAGCTGAATCCGGTGATCATCATGGGGATGGCGGAGGACATCCAGATGGGGTGGATCTTGTTCGGATACACGGTATTGTCCGGCAGGTAGTCATAGATGAAAATATGCTGTCCCCAGTCGTTGTCATTCTTTTCTACCCAGAAGGGCATATGATCCCCGAAACTTCCGCGTCGCCAGCAAAGAAGGATCAGTTCGTCCGCGCCGTCGCGGTCGATATCGCCGAGGAGGATGTCCTGTACCAGCACGCCGTCGGGGGAAGTCCAGAAACACGTGTCTATGGAGGCGGTCGGATCAGCGACCTTGACTCTCTTGTTTTTTAGCTGCGCCTTGATCTCTCCGATCAGCGTCTTCTCCTCCCAGAAGGCTCGGCCGGGTCCGCATAAAGCCGCGTCTCGTTGATACGGTTTCGTCCAGGAGGGGAGCAGATAACCATCCCGATCGAGCGCGCGGTAGAGCGCAAAGGCCAGTAAACAGGCAGCAGCGACGAGAAGTGTCGCCGCTGCTATCTTTTTCAGTATTTTTTTCTTTTTAGAATCCACTGCCGTAGTCATAGCGATAATCCATTGTCCAGGCTGGTTTCTCCGGCGCGCCTTCCTTTTGCCAGTTGTAACTGCCATCTTCGCGCATCTGGATGCCCATCAGCTGACGCCATTCGGAATCCGTCATGCGATCTTCCATGGGCCATTCGAACTGGTACCAGTTGTAGACGGAACCGCTGCAGATCTTGACCTGTCCGTCGACCATGCAGGCGACATAGATGGTGTTCGTGTTGCCGGTAGCCACTTCCAGTACGGCGCCATTCGGATCGGTCGCGATATCCACGACGAGCGCGGCCGGGAACTGGTCGGTGCGGGACAGGCGGACGTCATCGTATTTCGCGGCTTCTTCCTGGATCGTTTCCAGCCAGAAGTGTTCGAGGTTGCCGCCGAAGGAACGGATGAGTTCATATTCCTCATCGGTGAGGGTTTCGTTCACGAGTTCTTTCTCGGAGATGACCATCAGCTGTTTGGCCAGGGAGCTAAGCAGTAAGAGGTTGGCTTCGTCGTTCTCGGAGAGCATGCCGAAGGCTTTGAGGCCGGTAGCTGTCTTCTCGGACAAGACCGCCAGGCGGGAGAAGACTTCAGGTTCCGGCTCAACATA
>JAFZQZ010000086.1 GCA_017620135.1 Bacillota bacterium | reverse complement strand
GTCGGTACTGCGCTGACCGGTGAAGCCGCATTTTTCGGAGATCCGGTAGCACTTTGCGAAGAAGAGAATAGTCTGACTTTCTGGCACTGCGGAATGGCTTCCTGCAGTCTGGCCAGAGAAGATACCGGCGCCTGCGTGGGCGTTCATCCCAACCGGAAGATCGGTCCCACGATGGAATTTGGAGCGAAGGCGGCCGCGGAAGTGACGATCCTGCGGATCGGCAAGGATCGGGACGGTTCTTTCCGGCTCTTCGCGGCAGCGGCGAGCAGCCTTGATAAACCCAGACAGTATCTGGGAACTTCCATGGTCGTTCAGCCAAAGATCCCGGTCAGGAACCTCGTGGATCAGCTGCTGGCGGACGGATTTGAACCGCACTACGCCATCACCTATGGAGATATCACGGAAGAACTGAATCTGCTGGCCGGCATGCTCCAGATCCCGTTCGTGGAGTATAAGGCATGATGGATCTAGGCAGGATCAGACTGGAGCGGGCTCTTGGGAAAGCGGAATTTCCCATGGAAAAGGGGAGCTTCGAATATATCGATGAAGTCACGGACCGCCGGGAGGAAGATCCGCGAAAATGGCTGAGTCTGGAGCAGGTTTCAGGGAACGAATTCTGTCTTCGGATCTTTCCGGCGGAAGACGAAAAGAACCGCTGGTATCTGCGGATCCCGACAGACTTTTTTTCCGGTCCCGCCGCTGACGGGGAAAATGCTGGAGGGGAGCATTTCTACGGTACCGGCGAGACCTTTCCGGAGTTCGACCTTTCCGGTCAGAAAGTGCGGGTCTGGGTAGCGGAGCACCAGAATGCCAAGCGGATCGCGCGCAAACTGACTCTTTGGGAAAAACAGGGACCGGAGCCGGAAAAGACCTGGCCGTTCTCTGACTATGAGACGTACTACGCGCAGCCGACTTTCGTCAGCAGCCGGAAATACTATGTCCATGTGGATTCCACCGGTTATGTGAAATTTGATTTCTCCCATCCCGGCTGGGTCGGGATCGAGATCCGCGATAAAGCCCCGGTTTTTTTCGGAAGAGCCAGGAGCTTCGAAGAACTTTCATCTCTTCTTTCTGAACGTCTCGGACGGCAGAGGATGCTGCCCGAATGGACGCATGACGGTGTGATCCTCGGGATCGAGGAAGGTCCTGAGGTGATCGATGAGAAAATCGCCAGGGTCAAAGCGGCCGGAACACCGGTCGTGGGCATCTGGTCCCAGGACTGGTGCGGATGCCGGAGAACAGGATTCGGCTATCAGGTCATGTGGAACTGGCGGTATGACAGGGAGCTCTATCCGGATCTGCCTGAGCACATCCGCCGCTGGAGAAAAGAAGGGATCCGCTTCCTCGGCTATATCAATCCGTTCATGGCGATCGAAAAAGATCTCTATGCCTATGCCAGCGTGCAGGGATACTGTGTCAAAGACCATGAGGGAAAGGATTATCTGGTCACGATCACGACCTTCCCGGCCGCGATGATCGACCTGACGAATCCGGCCGCGTGGGAATGGTATAAAGGCGTTATCAAAGCCAACATGATCGGGATCGGACTTTCCGGATGGATGACGGATTTCGGCGAGTATCTGCCGACGGACTGTGTCCTTTTCTCGGGAGAAGACCCAGAGCTTAAACACAACGAGTGGCCAGCTCTCTGGGCTAAGCTGAACCGTGAAGCCGTTCAGGAAGCAGAGATCGCGGGCCTGATCCCGGAAGGAGAAGTATTCTTCTTCACCCGGGCCGGTTCCGCCGGAACGGTCCGGTACTCGGATATGATGTGGAACGGTGATCAGCATGTGGACTGGTCCCTGGACGACGGACTGGCTTCCGTGATCCCGGCGACACTTTCACTCGCGATGAGCGGATACGGACTGACGCATTCGGATGTCGGCGGTTATACCACGATGGGCCCGATGACCCGCGGGAAAGAACTGATGATGCGCTGGGAGGAGATGAATACGTTTTCGCCCCTGATGCGGACGCATCCAGGCAACCAGCCGTCCCGCAGCATCCAGTTCGACGGGGATGACGAGATGATCCGCCATCTGTCCCTGTGTGTACGACGTTTCGCAGCGTTGAAGGAGTATCTACGCACGCTGGAAGAGGAGAACGCGGAGAAAGGCGTCCCGGTGATGCGGCCGCTTTTCTATCATTATGACGAACCGCGGGCCTATACGGAGAAATTCGAGTATCTGCTGGGAAGGGATCTTCTGATCGCGCCGGTGATCAAAAAAGGAGCTCGGATACGGCAGGTCTATCTGCCGGAAGATGGGTGGGTCCATCTGTGGAACGGAAAAGAATATACCGGCGGTGAATATGAGATCGAAGCCCCGATGGGACAGATCCCTGTTTTTATGAGAAAAAACAGCCCTTATCAGGCTGTCTTTATGAACGTATCAAAACTGTAACGGATGGAGGAGCAGGCTATGGAAAAGAAGTCAGGCAAGCTGACAAAGATGAATGTCATCGGCTACGCGCTGGGTGACATGGGAGGTGTCATCACCTTCGGTACGATCGGTTCGTTCCTGCAGATGTTCTATACGGATATTCTGCATATTTCACTGGCCAAGATCACGGTCCTGATGCTGATCGCCCGGATCTGGGACGCGATCAACGATCCGCTTTGCGGCGCGCTGATCGACTCCCGGAAACCCACCAAATGGGGACGGTTCAGACCCTATGTCATGTGGTTTTCGGTACCGCTGGCCATCGCCTTTGTCCTGACGTTCTTCAAGATCCCGGGACTTTCGGAGAATCAGTATCTGATCTACGCGTATATCACCTATATCCTGTACGGCATGCTCTATACCGCCGTCAATATCCCCTATGGCTCGATGGCGTCCGCCATGACCACAGATCTGAAGGAGCGTTCGAATCTGTCCGTTATCCGTTCGCTCGGCGCGGGCTTCGGATCGGCGCCCGGCCAGATCCTGCTGCCGCTGTTCGTCTATTCGACCGCGGTCGATACAGGCGCCAAATACCTGGATGCAAGCAAACTGCAGACAGGCGTTCTTCTTCTGGCAGGCTTCTCACTGATCGTATTCTTTGGGTTCTTTAAGCTGACCCGTGAGTATATCCCGGCGCCGGAACACCAGGAGAAAGAGAATGTTCTGAAGACCTTCAAGACTCTTCTCAAGAACCGTCCTTTCATGACTCTGTGTCTGGCTTCCATGCTACTGATCGCCGGCAGTATGTATACACAGACCATCTTCAATTATCTGTTCAAGAACTATTTCCAGACGCCCGGACTGTTCGTCCTGGTCACTGTTTTCAACTACATCCCCATGCTGATCCTGATGCCGTTCATGGGCAAGTTCGTTCAGAAATTCGGCAAGAAGGAAGTCTGTTCCTTCGGCAGCATCTTCGCGGCTGCGGCTTTCCTGATCCTGTTCTTCATGAAGACCAGAAGCCCGTACCTCTTCCTGGCTGTGAATCTGATCCTGGGCTTCGGTCTTTCTTTCTTCACGCTGGAAGTCTGGGCTATGGTCACGGACGTCATCGATCACTATGAGAAGGTGACCTACCGCCGCAGCGAAGGCACGACCTACGCGAGCTTCAGTTTCTTCCGCAAACTCGGACAGACACTGGCCGGCATCGGCGCTTCCATGGCGCTGGCGGCGATCGGCTATGTCACCGCGGAAGGCACCATGATCCAGACGGAAGCGGTCAATGAAGGCATCTACAAGATCGCGACCCTGGTCCCGTTCGGCATGTACCTTTGCATGTTCCTGCTGCTGCAGTTCGGTTATCCGCTGACGAAGAAAGCGGTGAAACAGCTGCGCGAGGAGCTGGACAGCCGGCAGTAAACAGAGAGGGAGCCACCATAAGGGTGGCTCCTGTTTTCAAATGGACTACTATTTTTTAAATTTGCGATTTTTATCCCTTTTGACATGCATAAACAGGACGTGAAAGGATTACGATTTTTTATATCTGCATTTTTTATCCCACTTTTTTCGAGATTCGCCTGAAAAGTGGGATAAAAATTTCACTTTCAGCAATTCTTAGTCCATCTTGACTTGTGGAAATGGCTGAAAAGGGATAAATAACCGAAGTTTCTGCAATTCTTAGTCCATCGGCTTATTATCACTTTACAGATGATAGCGGCGGAGGAGATCTTCGTAGCCGCTTGCGACGTCATCTACCAGGCGTGACCAGGGAATGGGGATCGTTTCTTTCGCTTTGAGGCCGATCTGCTCCAGACGATCAGGATCGGAAAGAGCATCCAGGATAGTGGCCGCCAGATCCTCCGGCGTGTTCTCACAAAGGAAGCCGTTTTCTCCGTGGGTCATGCCTTCCGCGGCGCTGGATCCCTTAACGACGATCGAAGGCGTACCGACGGCTGCGGCTTCCCGGGTGACCAGACCGGAAGTGTCATAAAGAGACGGGAAGAGGAAGAGAGAAGCTCTGGCATAGAGGGCGTTCAAAAGGTCATGGTCAGTCAGGTGACCGGTAAAGATGACTTTATTGGCTATACCCAGTTCTTCCGCGAGCTTTCTGATCTCTTCTTCGTGCGGGCCCTGGCCTGCCATCATCAGGCGGAAATCCCTGTCCGGATGATCCTTGGCGAGAAGGCCGCAGGCTTCCAGAGTACAGCGGAGATTCTTTTTCCAGTTGATCTGTCCGACGTACAGCAGGATCGGAATACCGGCAGGGACGGGAAAACGTTCTTCGGCGGCCTGTATGCCGGCTTTCGTCAGCGGATGGATATCTGTTCCGTTCGGCATGACCTTGATCTGTCCTTTATAGCCGTAGTCGGCGAGGGTACCGGCGGAGGATTCGCTGACCGCCCAGACTTCGGTACAGCGATTATAGAAGTCGACCACATATTTCGTGCCGACTTCCGCGAGAAGCTCGATACCCGTCAGCTGCAGGAAATCATCGTAATACTTGGAATGGAAGGTGCCGACGATCGGCACATCGTGTCTGGATGCGTAGAGCAGGCCTGCCTGGCCGGCGACGAACGGGCTGTGGACATGCACGATATCCGCGTCGATCATGCCAAGCCGTGCCTGACAGTGCGCGTCAAGCGTGGGAACGCCCACCATGTAGCTTTTCATGGCGGACAGCTGGACGCCCATATAGTCGATCAGTTCAAAGGGATACTTGCCGCGGAAGCCGGTGTCGGTCATCGGAGCGACGACATAGCATTCATGGCCTTTGGCGGGCAGGTTCATGGCATATTGATAAACGACGTTTCCGACGCCGTCCATGATCGGAATAAAGGAATCGGAGAATTCTATAATTTTCATCACAGTGCCTCCTTTCGGTTTTGGCATATCCATTATACGCCGGTTCGGCGGAAAAGGCAAATGAAGAAAACATGAAGTACAGGCTCTTGCTTTTCTTTATGAGAGGTCTTAGAATGGAAAGAGAATCTTAGGGAAGGAATGTGTAAATATGGAAAACTGGCAAATATACCTGATCGTTTACGCGGCTGTGAGCCTGGTCGTTTTTGCTTTCTACGGGATCGACAAGGCCAAAGCTGTCACCAAAGCCTGGCGGGTACCGGAGCGGACGCTTCTTCTGCTGGCAGTTTTAAGCCCGATCGGAGCGCTGCTTGGGATGCTCGTGTTCCGGCATAAGATCCGCAAGCCGAAGTTCTATATCACCGTTCCGCTGCTGCTGATCATCGAGGCGGCAGCCTGCTGGTGGTTCTTTCTGCGTTAAAAATACATAGTCGGAGGAAAACAACATGGCGAATATCTGGGATCCTGAAAAGTTTGCGGCCTGCGCGAGG
>JAFZQZ010000085.1 GCA_017620135.1 Bacillota bacterium | reverse complement strand
TCCTGGCAGATCATGAAAGAATCCGTGGAAGAAGGCCAGCAGGAAGGGAACCGTTCGATGGGTGGTCTGATCGGAGGTGAGGGCCATAAGGTGTCCGTAAGACGCGGCAAAGGGGCTTCGCTGGTCGGGCCGGTCGTTTCCAAGGCCATGGCCTACGCGATGGGTGTGCTGGAAGTGAACGCCTCCATGGGTTTGATCGTGGCGGCGCCAACGGCCGGAAGCGCCGGCGTCATACCCGGTGTTTTCTGTGCACTGTAGGAAGAATTCGGATTTTCAGATGAGCAGATGATCGAAGCGCTGTTTACGACCGGCGCGATCGGGTATCTGATCACCCGCAACGCGACGGTAGCCGGAGCCGAAGGCGGATGCCAGGCGGAGATCGGGGCGGCGGCCGCGATGGCGGCTGGCGCCGCTGTGGAATTATTCGGCGGTTCACCCGCACAGGTGCTTTCAGCAGCTTCCTCTGTTCTCGGAACGATGCTTGGCCTTGTCTGTGATCCGATCGGCGGGCTGGTGGAGGCGCCATGCCAGAAGCGCAACGCGGTCGGTGCATCCAACGCACTGGTATGCGCGGAGATGACCCTGGCCGGCGTGGACAATCTGATCCCCTTCGATGAAATGGTGGACGTTATGTATAAGGTCGGCCGGTCGCTTCCCTACGAGCTTCGGGAAACAGCGCTCGGCGGTATCGCTGCCTCTCCGACGGCATGTCAGCTTTGTCATATTTCTGGTGAATGCACAAGACTGTGAAAACAGTGAACAAAAACAACCTGTAGGGGTTGCCTGCTAAGGCTGACCACTACAGGTTGTGGTTTTTTTCAAAAAATGTCATTTCTTCTCTTGACGAAAGAGCCGGTTATTGATATAATCTTTCTGTCTTCTGAATCGCAGACTTCCACTGCGAACGGGGTCAGGGGACGAGGTGACAATTTCGATATATATCGCCTGTCGGAGCGACGCTCTGACTTGTCAAAACGGGATAAGCGCTATCAGCGCAGAAAACAGCGGTTTGCCTTCCTTCCAGGGCAAACCGCTGTTTTTCTTTTCAGGAGACGAAACACATCAGAAGAGATGGAGGATGATAAAGGAATATTACGGAAGATCCCGGACGACTCCCGCGAAAAGGATCGATCCGTCACGCCCGGTAATGATGAACAGGAACGGCCGGTCGACAGTAAAATCGATCTCGTCATCCGGAAGCATCGCGCCTTCTGCCAGCGCCAGTTCCGTATAGGCCGCGCCGACGACGCCTTCCTCATCGATCATGACCGTGGCCGCGTGCTCAGCCTTGCTGACATAAATATCCTCGATCTTGGTCGTCAGGGGTGAAAAATCAGCAAGACCCGGGACGAACGCGTCTGTGATCCCCAGTTCTTTCAGACTGTCACGAAGATCAGTCTTCGCGGCAATATCGAATTTCGGGATGGAAAGATGGACCATCGGTACATACCATTCATCATCGCCTGCGCCATACAGCGTGGTGAAGACATCCGGATCCTGCAGCAGCTGATCGACATCGGTCCCGTTTGAAGGGAGGAAGAAATACATCTCGCCGCCATCCATCAGGTCCAGACCGACGGATGTGTACTGTTCTGACAGGTAAACGCGCATGGTATCGGCTTTATGCATCATATCGACGGTCGTATCGCCATCTAAGCCGTGGAAAACCTGCTGGTCGGTGGCACCGGGCCAGAAGTTGTCTGTCCAGGCGGCTTTATAATAGAGAGTGGAAACGAGCGCCAGTACGGTATCGGCATCCAGTTTCAGATCCTTGACATAATCCTCCAGGAGATGACCGGTATTTTCGTTCGTCCAGTCCTGCAGTGCCTGATCCATGGTTTCCGAACCGGGCACGCCGCGGAAAGAACTGGCATAATACTGATCAGCAAGAAGCTGCAGCGTTTTCTCATTATATATATCGCTGTCTCTCAGCCAGAGCGAATTAGCAAGCAGACTCTGGATCACAGGTGTGTCCACATAGTTGGCGTCCCACAGGACGCTGATTTGTTTCCGGAGGCTTTCGATATCCGAAACGTTCAGTACATCAAGGATCTGCTGCCGGGTACTGCCGTCGGACACTTCCGCCAGCATGGAAAGAGCGATATAGATATTCAGCGGGGAACAGACCGTGTTTTCCTTTTCATCCGCAAGCAGCTGCCGCATGACAGCCTGATAATAGTCGCTGAGCCCCGGCTGGAGCTTCGCGGAAGCATCGGCCTTGTCCCGGTACTCGTTCCACCAGTTCCAGTGAGCATCACCCTCCATGAACTGACTGGCTGTCATATCTTTTACCGCGGAAGCCGGCAGTTTGGCGTGGACAGCTTCAACACCATCGGGATCAGCCGGCGTTTTGACTTTCTTATTGCTCCGCAGGATCAGGATCAGCCCGATCACGCATACGATCGCGACTGTGATCAGTACGCCCCAGACGAGCCACGGGTGGTTTTTCTTATGGATCATTCCGTTGTTTGGATAACTCATGATAAAAGTCCTTCCTTGAATTTCTGTGTTTGTCTATATTCACGACATTCGTTTCAAAAGGTTTCAGAAAATCCGAGGTTATCCAAAATAGATAAAGGAAAAGGTCTCTCCCGGCAAAATGTCAGGAGTTTTTTTCGGCGCCGCCCCTTGCAAGAGGATGCGGAAAAGTGAGATAATAACATAACTGACATGACCTGTGCGGTGCGCCGCCGAGGTCATCCGGACGGGGGATGAATATGCGAAACGAAGACCTTCATCTGCTGGCAGTAGAACTGCCGGAGGATATCTTGAAAGCGAAGTGGTGCGGTGATTTTACGCGCGCGAAGCGGCTCATCGATCTGCGTGTCTCGGAAGAGAGGACGCCGGACTTTCTGAAAAAGAAACTGCTCATGGAGAAAGAGATCCTTGAGCGGCTCCCGCTGTATTACGGCTATACCGTGCAGGAAGCCGTTTCGCTCGTACAGAAGGAGATCCCGGATTTCACGCAGAAAGAACTCGAAGATCTGATGGACAGCGGGACCACCGACTGGATCTATATGGATGGCAAGCCCTGCCTGGCCAAGCGCTTCTTCGAGACATTAAAAGACGTCAATCCGAACATTGCGGCCAGAGCTGCCCGCGCCAGAGGTGAGAGCATCGCCGAGAACCAGGCGCAGAATGCCGACTTCGAAGAAACACCGAACAGCCGCATGAAAAACGAATCCATGCGCATGATCCGGGAACAGGGCAGCTTAAGCGACAGGATCCGCATCAGGGCCAGCCTGAAGATCCGGGACGAATTCTTCCATCCCGGCAAAGTACTCGTCCACCTGCCGATCCCCAAACCGCAGATCAACATGACGGACATTCACATCCTGAACATTTCCCCGGCGGAAAGCGAGACCTGCAAGGTCACGGTAGCACCGGAAGGAGCCGGGGCGAGGACCGTCGCCTGGCAGACGGAGCTTACTGAAAATACCGAGTTCAGTGTGGAATATGAATATGTCAGTACGATGACCTACCATGACCTTACCGGAACGCCTGAAGCCGGCGCGCAGGACCGGATCGATCGTCCTGCCGGGGAAGATCTGGCGGAAAAGCTGCCCAGCATCCACTTTACCAAGACTATCCGGGAACTCGCTGCGGAGCTGATCCGCAAAGCAGGCGAGAAGGAAGGACGGAAGCTGGATCCGGCGAGTCAAGGGGACAGACTGGCGATCGCCCGTGCTTTCTACGACTACTGCACGGTGAACGTGGTCTACTCCTATACACGCTCGTATTTTACGATCGAACAGATCCCCGAGTATGTCGCGCTCCAAAGACGCGGCGACTGCGGTACCATGGCGATCCTGTTCATCACGCTTTGCCGCTCGGCCGGGATCCCGGCCCGCTGGCAGTCAGGACTGTACGTCACGCCCGACTTTGAAGGAATGGCGGCGGAAGCCGGCATGCACGACTGGGCATTATTTTATATAGAAGAATACGGATGGCTCTTTGCGGATCCGTCTTTCGGCGGAAGCGCCTACCGGGCCGGAAATTATGACCGGTGGAATTATTACTTCGGGAATCTGGATACGTTCCGTATGGCGGCGAACAGTGAATTCCAGGCGGAATTCATCCCGCCCAAACAGTATTCCCACAACGACCCGACCGATTCGCAGGCCGGTGAAGCGGAATATGAAGAAGCGCCGCTTTTCAGCGAGCATCTGATCCGAAAACAGGAAGTGCTGCGTCACGAACGCATAGAAAGAGGCTGATCAAATGGAAACCAAAACTGATCTTTCCCGCCGGATCCCCGAAATGTTCGGCTGTATGGTATTCGGTGAAGAGGCAATGAAAAACCGTCTGCCGGCCGATGTATACCAGATCCTGAAACGTACGATGGAAAACGGCCGGAGACTGGATCCCGAGATCGCGGACATCGTCGCGACCGCCATGAAAGACTGGGCGATCGAGAAAGGCGCTACCCATTTCACGCACTGGTTCCAGCCGATGACCGGCATCACGGCTGAAAAGCACGACAGCTTTATCCATCCGGTCGAAGGCGGCAGGATCATCATGGAATTCTCCGGTAAGGAACTGGTCAAGGGTGAACCGGACGCTTCCAGCCTTCCGAGCGGCGGGATCCGCTCGACTTTCGAAGCCAGAGGCTATACCGCGTGGGATCCTTCCGCCTATGCGTTTTTAAAGGATAATACACTGTGTATCCCTACGGTATTCTTCTCCTTCGGAGGCGCGGCGCTGGATAAGAAGACGCCGCTGCTTCGTTCGGTGGAGGCCATCAACCGTCAGGCGCTTCGGATCCTGAAGATCTTCGGCAACGAGACGGCTCAGCGGGTGAACGTGACCGTCGGCGCGGAGCAGGAGTATTTCCTGATCAGCCGGAAAAAATATTATATGCGGCCGGATCTGGTGATCTGCGGCCGGACGCTCTTCGGCGCGAAACCGCCGAAAGGGCAGGAGATGGAAGATCACTACTTTGGTACGATCAAGCCGAAAGTGGCCGCTTTCATGGCGGATCTGGACGAAGAACTCTGGAAACTCGGCATCCTTGCCAAGACCGAGCACAACGAAGCCGCTCCCGCGCAGCATGAGCTGGCGCCTGTCTTTACCAATGTCAACAGCGCGACCGATCAGAACCAGCTGACGATGGAGATCATGAAAAAGGTCGCGAGGAGACATGACCTGGCCTGCCTGCTTCACGAAAAACCGTTTGCCGGCGTCAACGGATCCGGTAAACACAACAACTGGTCGCTTTCCACCGATACCGGCATCAATCTGCTGGAACCCGGCGATTCGCCGCAGGAGAACGCGCAGTTTCTGCTGTTCCTCGCCGCGGTGATCCAGGCGGTCGATGATTATCAGGATCTTTTACGCGTATCCGTTGCCGGTGCCGGCAATGATCACCGTCTGGGCGGCAACGAAGCGCCTCCGGCGATCGTTTCGATGTTCCTCGGAGAAGAGCTGACCGGGATCCTCGATACGATCGAAAAGGGTGAAGACTACCAGAAGCACGACCGCAAGATGATGCGTGTCGGCGTGCATATCCTCCCGCGATTCGCGCAGGATACGACCGACCGGAACCGCACCTCGCCCTTTGCCTTCACGGGCAACAAATTCGAGTTCCGTATGCCCGGTGCGGGGCAGTCGATCGCCGGTCCGAACGTCATATTGAATACAGCGGTGGCTGAGTCGCTCAGCCGGTTCGCGGATCAGCTGAGCGAGGCACTTGCGGAAGGAAAAAATCTGGAAGACGCGCTGGACGATCTGATCCGTCAGGTCATCCGTGATCATAAGAGGATCCTTTTCAACGGCAATAACTATTCGGAAGAATGGCGTGAAGAAGCCGGACGCCGCGGCCTTAAAGACCTGCCGACGACCGCGGACGCCATGGAAGCTTATCTTGCGCCGAAGAATGTCGCGCTGTTTGCCAAACATGGGATCTTCAGTGAAGTCGAACTCCATTCCCGATATGAGATCTCGCTGGAGAGTTATGTCAAGACCATCAACATGGAAGCCAGTACCATGCTGGATATGGCCTACAAAGAGATCCTTCCGGCGGTCACGCGGTATGTGAATGAACTGTGCCAGACGGTCCTTCATAAACAGGCAGTCGGACTCGGCGCGGGCGGCGCGATCCGTTTCCATGAACAGGCGCAGGCTGCCGAACTTTCCGAAGCATCCGAAAACTGCTATGAGGCACTCAAGGAACTGGAAGAAAACCTGAAGAAAGCCCAGTCGATCACGAATATCCGCGATAAAGCCATGTTCTTTAAGGAAAAAGTTAATCCGGTGATGGACAAGGTCCGGATCTACGCGGATGAGTGCGAGCGTCTGACCGCAGAAGATCTGTGGCCCTATCCGACCTACAGCAAACTGCTTTTCTACGTTTAAGACAGGAGGATCCCATGGATTTTACAGGCATCGCGACCGCGCTGTTCAAGCTTTTTGCCTTGCTGGTCATAGGGTTCGTCATCTTCCGGAAAAAATGGATCGATGAGCGCTTTAACCGGGGTCTTTCCTGGCTGGTCGTCAATATCACGAACCCGGCCCTGATCCTGGGGTCCCTGGCCTCAGCAGGTGATATCCCGCAGCCGACCGTCGTGAAGATCATCATCTTTGGCGTATGCTATTACCTGATGCTGCCGTTCCTGGCAAAACTGATCGTGGCGATCTGCCGGATCGAAAAGCCGAAACGAGGGACGGTAGAGATGCTGGCGATCTTTTCGAATACCGGATTTATGGCCATCCCGATCATGCAGACGCTGTACGGTGATATGTCGATCTTCGTGATCAACATCATGAACCTGCCGTTCAACTTCCTGGTATATACCTACGGCGTCTATCTGATCCAGAAGGACATCCGGACGGCACAGCACGAAGAGAGCGGTGAAAAGGCCAAACTGGACTGGAAGCTGTTCGTCACACCGGGCATCATCGCTTCGATCATCGCGCTGATCCTGTATTTCTTCCATATCCAGCTGCCGCAGCCGCTGACAGCGACCTTTAAGTTTATCGGTGATCCGACGCCTCCGCTGACCATGCTGCTTTTAGGCGCGGTGCTCGCGGAACAGCCGCTGAAAGGCGCTTTCTCCAACATGAAACTGAACCTGGCTATGGTGATCAAGCTGTTTTTGATGCCACTGATCGCGTTCCTCGCCGGACGGCTCGTGTTTGAGGATCCGGTGATCCTCGGGATCACGGTACTGACCTTTGCCATGCCGTGCGGATCGATGTGCGTCATGCTGGCCAAGAATTATCACGGCAATACAGAGACCGCGTCGAGCGGGGTGGTCTTTTCCACCATCCTGTCACTGGCGACGATCCCGCTTGTTTATTTCCTTCTGATGCAGGTACTGTAAAATGAAACTGACGACGATGTGTTATATAGTGGGCCCAGACGGCGTTCTGATGCTGCACCGGGTCAGCAAAAAGGTCGATATCAACAAAGGCAAGTGGATCGGGATCGGTGGTAAGTTTGAAGACGGCGAAAGCCCCAGGCAGTGTGTGATACGCGAGATCCGGGAGGAGACCGGACTGATCGCGAAAGACGTGCGTCTGGCGGCATTCGTGACCTTCAATTTCCTGGATCCGGATCCGGAGCTTTCGGACTGGGACACCGAATATATGTTTGTCTTTGTCTGTGATGAGTTCGAAGGAGAAGTCGACTACAGCTGTAACGAGGGGAACCTGGCCTGGGTGCCGGAACAGGCGCTTCCGACGCTTCCCATGTGGGAAGGGGACGCGCTCTTCATGGCGCCGGTCCTTGGCGGCGTGCCGTTTTTCGCGATGAAAATGGTCTACCGCGGCGACGAGCTCGTAAGCTGGGAACTGGAGGCATGACAAGAGCAATGGTCGGATATCCTTGAGCCTCCAGCCGACCTGCTTCGCAGGTTCGTTAAATAAACGCAAAAAAAGACCGCCTGTCCGGGGCGTTGGATGTCCCGGCAGGCGGTTTTTGTGTGTCAGGGAAAAATCATTTCTCCGTTTCGCTGCGGCGGCGTTCAAGCGCGTTGTGATGGTAATAGTACGCGCTGCGGTCGATGGCGGCAGCCTCCAGAAGTTCATGCAGAGAATACTTGGAACGAAGCAGATCGATGATCTCGGTCTTTTCGCGCTGGGAAACAGGCGCGAGGGTAAACGAGGGCTGCATCTGCTTGCGGCGGACGATCTCCTGCAGAATATCCAGTGTCATCTGAGCTTTACGCAGTTTTTCCTGAAGCTCGTCCACTTCTTCGGCGGAGAGAATGTCCTGTTGCTTGCGGACTTCTTTGGAAACCATATCTTTATCCCGTTTAACGCGGATCGCTTTTCTGCGGGCAGTGGGATCCTGTTCGGAGCGTTCCTGGATCCATCCATAGAGGCAGCGGCGGGTGGGATATCCTAAAATACGAATCGTACGGTCGACAGAACCGACCTGATCATAAATACGAAGAGCTTCCGCTTTTTGAAAAGGTGAAAACATGAGTGGCCTCCGTCTGTGCAGTCAGTTTTTGGGTAATTACAGACATTATAGCAAAGAAATTGTCACACTAATGTCCCAGAAGCGACAGAAAAAATGAAATAATTAGGAATTTTTGTGGAGTCTTTCTTTTTTGTCCTCGAGCAGGGCGATCCGCCATTCCGCCCAGCTGTACTGATTCATGTATTCGCCTTCAAAGGCGTCGGCGGAGAGTTTGCCGTCCAGATAATCATAATAATCGCAGGAAACGAGTGTCCGGTCGATACCCAGAAGACCGCGGCGCTGCACCAGAATGTCTTCGGCCTCGTGTTCGCGCAGGACTTTCTTGAGATCGGACCGGAGATTGCGCAGATAGGACGCGTGGCGGATCGTTCCTTCCGAATCTTCCCACAGCGCGTCCATCAGCATGCCGCTGGTACACAGAGATCCGTTGCGGTCCACCAGAAAAGCCAGAAGTTCCCGTGTCTTCGCGTAGTCGAAGGTGACCGGCTGATCCCTGTCGAAAACTTCAAAGTCTCCGAATGTCCGGAAGCGGAGAGAGAATTTCCTCTCATTGGCGACCTCATGCCGCAGATTCTGAAGCTCTGTCCGGACTTTGGCCGGCGTGATGGGCTTAGTGATATAACCGCTGGCGTGAAGACGAAAAGCGTCCGGCATATATTCCTGATAGCCGGTCGTGAAGATGATATTGATTTTCGGGTACATCTTCAGGAGACCGGACGCCGCTTCTATACCGCTCATATCTCTCATCTCGATGTCCAGAAAGACTGCGTCAGGCGTCTGATCTTCGGCAAAAGCAAGGGCTTCCCTGGCAGATCGAAAAGGATAGACCTCGGCTCCGGGACTGGCCTTAAGAATGGCGTCTGTGAGCCCTTCCAGAGAGAGCGCTTCATCATCAATGGCAAGGATGATCATAGTTTTTGTCTCCTGATAGTTATCGTGACGGTGGTTCCTTTGCCGGGAGAGGAGGTGATGCTGAGATCACCGTGGACCTGTTCCAGTCTCTTTTTCACGTTGGAAAGACCGATATGCGTCTCATCCTGATCGCTTAGTTCGGAAGGATCGAAGCCTACACCGTTATCGATGACTTTGATATATCCGCTGGATTCATCCGTATAGGTCTCGATGATCAGGCTGCCGCCGTTTTCTTTTTTACCGAGGCCGTGTTTGACGGCATTCTCGACGATCGGCTGTACGGAAAGCGGAGGTACGAGAAAACCGTGCGCTCCCAACCGGTATTCGACGTCCAGCTGATCGCCGAACCGGATCTTTTCGAGCGCGAGATAATGCTGCACATGCTCCATCTCCTGATCGATGGAGATCAGCGGCTTGGGCGAATTGCCCATGTTCGCCCGCAGATACTCGGAAAAGTCGCTGATGGCTTCCTGAGCCCTCTTCGGGTCCTTCCCGCAAAGCACATAGATCGAATTCAGGGTGTTATACAGAAAATGCGGACGGATCTGGCTCAGCATGATCGTGTTGGCGTTTCTGGCCAGTTCCAGCTGCTGATCCTTGATCCGGTATGCCTGATTGAGGTGGACGAAACCATAGACCAGAAGAAGAGAAACGGTCGAGGAGAGAGCCTGTGTCTGAAGTTCCGGGAAGGATACCCGGATCATCATCCCGATGATCGGAACGATCAGCACGATCACCATGACGACCCGGTCGCTTCGTTCCAGCTTTTCACGGCAGCGATGCAGCATCCATGCGGTCAGAACGGGGACTGCGATCCCGGCATAGCGTGACAGGGGCTTTAGGATGAGTCGAAGAGTCTCGTAGATGGACAGTGTGTCACAGACGGAATAGGTGATCCAGATCAGCGCCGCGAGCATATAGACAGGAGCTGCGATCTTCAAAAGTCTGCGGTCAGCGGGGGCGTTCGGTGAGAACTCATCTTTCAGATAGACGAGGAATTCAAAATAGATCCCGTAAAAGCATCCGTGATGAAGTGCTTTGAAAGGAAGTAACCACGCACGGTCAGACCGGGTGATTTTTATAAGGAGGTCTCCCGCGGGGAATACCATCAGCATCACAAGGTCCAGTACCATCATCAGAAGCAGCGGCAGCGGAACACGGGCATCGATCTTTTTTTCCGCGAAACTGCCGATCATCAGGATCAGTATAATGACCATGGCAAACAGGTGCAGCGCGATATTGACTGAAGTCACAGACCTTTCCCCCTTTGTGTTCGTTGTCCATTTATCATAGGCCATCCAAAGAGAAAAGTCTATCTTTTTTTTCTATTTCTTACATGATATAATCGCAGGAGGAGGTTCAAAAAAAGCCCCCGCGATCATTTCGAAAGGAGACTTATGGATGAATCTTGTGAATTATTTCGAAGATCCTTCGAAGCTGCATATCGGTACGGAAGAAAACAGAGCCTACTATATTCCTTTCAGCACACCGGAAGAGGCACTTCTCGGCGATCGGGAGATGTCTGACCGCTTCGTTCCGCTGATGGGGACATGGGGCTTTCATTATTATGAGAGCGTTTACGATCTGCCGGATGACGTCTTTGACCGGTATGTCGCGGAAGATGAGATCCCGGTGCCTTCCGTCTGGCAGATGTACGGGTACGACCGGCATCAGTATACGAATGTCAACTACCCGTTCCCCTACGATCCGCCCTATGTGCCGGATCAGAATCCCTGCGGCGTCTATCAGAAGACCTTTGAGATCGGCCGGATGGGCGAGGACCGGTATTATCTGAATTTCGAAGGGGTCGACAGCTGCTTTTACGTGTGGATCAACGGGCAGTTCGTGGGGTACTCCCAGGTCAGCCATTCGACAAGCGAATTCGACGTCACGGACGTACTGTCCGAGGGCGACAACGATATCACGGTCGTGGTCCTCAAATGGTGCGACGGCAGTTACCTGGAAGATCAGGATAAACTGAGAATGAGCGGGATCTTCCGTGATGTATATCTGCTGATCCGGCCGAAACGCCATATCCGTGATTTCTTTGCGCATCCGGATCTTGTCGATCATTATAAAAACGGACATCTCGAAGTAGAGATCGAGACCGTCGGAAGAGGAAGTCTTCCCGTCGCGGCGAGCCTCATCAGTCCGGACGGCGTCTTCCTGGAAACAAAGACCGTATCGGAGGGCAAAGTCGTTTTTGACGTGAAGAACGTCATGCCCTGGAACGCGGAGGATCCGAAGCTCTATACGCTTCTTCTGGATACGAAGGAAGAATGCATCGCCCAGAAGATCGGATTCCGCCGGATCGAGATCAAAAACGAAGTCGTGCTGATCAACGGGCAGAAAGTCAAGTTCCGCGGCGTCAACCGGCATGATTCGGATCCCTTTACCGGCTATACGATCAGCATGGAACAGGCGATGCAGGATCTCATCCTGATGAAAGAACACAATATCAACGCCATCCGGACCAGCCACTATCCGAACGCGCCGTGGTTCCCGCAGCTGGCCAGTGAGTACGGTTTTTATCTGATCGCGGAAGCGGATCTGGAATCCCACGGGTCGATCAGCATCATCAGCAAAAACCAGGATCCTGCCAAATGGAGGGAGACCTGGCTGGACAATTACGCGCTGATCGCGATGGATCCCCGCTTTGAAAAAGCCAATCTGGACCGTCAGCAGCGCAATGTCATCCGCGACAAGAACAATGCGTCCATCGTGATCTGGTCCCTGGGCAACGAAGCTGGTTCCGGGGTAAACTTCGAAAAATCCGGACGCTGGGTCAAAGAATATGATCCGTCGCGTCTGGTCCACTATGAACGGGCCCATGATGATCCGACCTATCATCAGGGCGACTATTCGATGATCGATCTGTATTCGAGAATGTATCCTTCCATCGAAGAGATCGAGTCTTATTTTGAGAAACGGGAATACCATAAGCCCTATATCCTCTGTGAATTCATCCACGCGATGGGCAACGGCCCCGGCGACGCGGAAGATTACTGGCAGGCGATGGAGCGGCATGACGAATTCTGCGGCGGCTTCGTTTGGGAATGGTGTGATCATTCTGTCTATATGGGTACGACCGAGGACGGAAAGCCGAAATTCTACTACGGCGGCGATTTCGGCGAATTCCCGCATGACGGGAATTTCTGCATGGACGGCCTGGTCTATCCGGACCGCCGGGTGAGCGAAAGTCTGCTCGAATACAAGAATGTCATCCGTCCGGTCCGCGCGAAACTGCTTTCGAAGGCCGGCGAACCGATCCGGGTGAAACTGACCAACTATTATGACTTTACGGATCTTAGTGACGCGCTTTCCGGTTACTGCGAGATCGTGCGAAACGGTGAAGTGGAAAAAAGCTTCCTGCTGCCGGAGGTCAAATGCGCGCCGCACCGTTCGGCCACGGTCGAGCTTCCCGCCGAAGCGCCTTCGGACGGGGACAGCTATCTGAATATCTTCTATATTCAGAGAAATGACGATCTGCTGACAGAGGCCGGCCGTGAGATGGGTTTTGATCAGCTGGCGATCCATACGGAGCTGCCGGTACTTTCCGATCTTCAGATGCCGGAGGAACCCATCGGGATCCGGGAAAAAGGAAATGAGCTGATCATCGAATCCGCCTCTTTCCGCTATGTTTTCGATCTTCGCAGGGGAGAATGGACATCTCTTTCCAGTCATCAGCAGGAACGGCTGGCTGCGCCTCTTGCTTTCAATATCTGGCGGGCACCGACAGACAATGACAGGAATATCCGGAAAATATGGGAGAAATGTGGCTTTGACCGTGCGCTTCCCAAAGTATACAGTGTGAAAGCGGATCTTTCGCAAGGCTGCGCACGTGTGAAAGTGAAAATGTCGCTCGCGCCGGTCTATCTGCAGCCGGTTCTTCAGCTGGACGTCGTCTATCTGATCGGAAAAGACGGGCAGATGGATATCCGTGTCAAAGCGCAGAAGTGTCAGGAAATGGAGATAGATCTGCCGCGGTTCGGTCTTCGCGCGCAACTGAAGAAGTCCATGAACAGGGCTCTTTACTACGGCTATGGGCCGGAAGAGAGCTACGTGGACAAACACCGGGCCAGCCGCATGGGTCTGTTTGAAGTGACGGCAAAAGACAACTTCGAGAATTATCTGAAACCGCAGGAGACGGGATCTCACTGGAACACCTATTATGCCTGTGTGACGGATGAGGATGGCTGCGGCATCCGGGCGGAAGCGGACAGACCGCTTAGCTTCCAGATCCTTGAGTACACGCAGGAAGAACTGACGAAAAAGCTTCATGCCTTTGAACTCGTGAAGGCGCCCGGGACCGTGGTGAATTTTGATTACAAGATGAACGGGATCGGCTCCAACAGCTGCGGACCGAGACTCAGAAAGCCCTATCGCTTTGACGAGGACAAATTCAGTTTCCACCTGCGTCTGACGATGCTGGACTGATACGGAAAAGAGGCAGGACATATGAAACTCTTTACCGAAGGCGCGAGGTTCCTGAAAGGAAACCTGCACACACATACGACGATATCCGACGGACGGGTAAGCGCGGCGGAGTCCATTCGCCGGTACAGGGAAGCCGGTTATGACTTCCTGGCGATCACCGATCATCGGAAAAGGTTCGGCGGTTATATCGAAACAGCGGACGGACGTATCCTCTGCGCGTCCGAGGCACAGGAACGGGTGCTGGCGGAAGGAGATACGGTGGAAGAAGCCCTGTCGGGACGGGAGGATTATCGTTTCCTCGTGATCCCGTCGACCGAATTTGACCGGAACTTTATCCGGGAAGCGCCTGAATACGCCTATCATATCACCGGTGTGGGCATCCGGCACTATATCCCGCAGACGAATGAGTGGACCCCACAGGAGATCGTGGATGCCATTCACGAAGAAGGCGGCTTTGCCACCCTCGCGCATCCTGTCTGGTCGCTGATGACATTCGGGCAGTGTCTGGAACTGGAGCGGTATGACGCGACCGAGATCTACAATACGGTCTCGGAAGCATACAGCGGAAGAGGCACCTCGGATATCTATATCGACATGATGGCCTCGCGTGGCCGATATGTCTTGTTTACGGCCGCCGATGATACACATTATTATGACCGCGATCTCTTTGGCGGTTATGTCATGGTACAGGCGGAAGAAAACAACTGGCCGTCCATTCACGAAGCGCTTCTGAAAGGGCGTTTCTACAGCAGTCAGGGACCAAAGATCTATCAGATCGAAAAAACCGGAGGCGATGGACCCGAAGAGAAGATGACGGTCTCCGTCCGGATGTCCCCGGTAAAATCGATCCGGTTCATGACGAACGCGCTCTACAACGGACACCGGACTGCCGTTCCGGCGCCGGGAGAAGAATTCCTGACCGAGGCATCCTATACCCTGACCGATTCGGAACGGTTTGTCCGGATCGAAGGAAGGGACGAAGAGAACAGAGTCTGCTGGTCCAATCTGATCGTAAAAGCATAAAACCCGAGGAGGATATCACTATGAAATTTGATTTCACTACGAAACCGGACCGTCACGGAAAGGATTCTATCGCTGTCGATTTCCCGCCGGGACTGTTCCCGGAGACGAAGGAAGGTTTTTCTCAGATCCCCATGTGGGTCGCGGACATGAATTTCCTGTGTTTTCCGGCGATCCAGGAAGCGATCATCGAAAGGGCGAAGCATCCGGCTTTCGGCTACTACGCGAAGAGCGATGAATACTTTGACTCGATCATCCGCTGGCAGACGATCAGGAACGGCGTGAAAGGACTGGAGAAAAAGCATATCGACTATGAGAACGGCGTTCTTGGCGGTGTCGTGACAGCGCTGAACGTATTCTGTTCCAAAGGAGACAAAGTGCTGCTGCACTCTCCGACTTATGTCGGCTTTACCGGCGCGCTTGGAAACAACGGTTATGATATGGTGCTGTCTCCGCTGAAACAGGATGAGAACGGGATCTGGCGTATGGACTTCGAGGATATGGAGAAGAAGCTGAAAGACCAGCATATCCATGCCACCGTTTTCTGTAATCCGCACAACCCCCGTGGCCGCGTCTGGGAAAGATGGGAGATCGAAAAGGCCATGGAGCTGTTCAAAAAGTATAATGTCTATGTGGTCTCCGATGAGATCTGGTCGGACATCATCCTGAACGGACATAAGCATATCCCCGCCCAGTCTGTCTCTGAAGATGCCCGTATGCGGACGGTGGGCGTCTACGCACCGTCAAAGACGTTCAATCTGGCCGGTCTGGTGGGGTCCTATCATATCGTATACAATGACTGGATCCGGGAAAGGATGGCCAAGGAATCATCCCTGTGCCATTACAATTCAATGAACGTGCTGTCCATGCATGCGCTGATCGGCGCCTACAGCCAGGACGGATATCAGTGGGTCGATGAACTGTGCGAAGTCCTTTCGGAAAACATCAATTACGCCTGCGATTATATCCGTGATCACTTCAAGGGTGTAAGCCTTTCAAAACCGGAAGGCACCTATATGCTTTTCCTCGATTGTACCGAGTGGTGCAAAGAGCACGGGATGGATATCGGAGAACTTCAGAAAAAAGGACAGGAATACGGCGTCCTCTGGCAGGATGGACGGGCTTTCCACGGTCCCTGCCATATCCGCATGAATCTGGCGCTGCCGACCGCGTATATCCACGAAGCCTTTGAACGGCTGGATAAATATGTATTCAACGCCTGAGATCAGCCGGACGGCCGATCGATCATAAAAGGAATAAAAAAGAACCGGAATCAGGTGTTCCGGTTCTTTTCATGGACGATGGTAAGATAGGCGTCTCAGCCTTTGGCCAGCGCCGCTTCCAGCGCTCTGGCGAGCTGGTCGGGGCAGGAAGTGGGTTTGAACCCGCAGGTGTTGCCTTTCAGAAGATCGATGATATGCTGCGCGTCCTGGCCTTCCACCAGTTTGCTGATGCCTTTCAGGTTGCCGTTGCAGCCGCCGTCAAAGGAAACATTATAAACTTTTCCATCCCGGATATCAAAGTGGATCATCTGGGAACAGGTACCTGATGTTTTGTAGGAATACATGGGTTTTTCCTCTTTTCTCTTAGAATCTTGATACATTATAACAAAAAGAAAAAGACTATGCAACGGCAGATTCTTCTGTTATAATGGGTAAGAATGAGTACTTTTTTGAATATTTTTCCAGGAATATACAAAAAGGAGGAATAAAATGGCAAGAGAGTTTTACTGTAATGACGAGATGACCGTCGTTCAGACTCAGGAAGGGAAACTGAAAGGTTTTTATCTTGATGGGATCTACACTTTCCAGGGGATCGAATATGCCTATGCCGACCGCTGGCAGATGCCGACCGCTCCGAAAAGCTGGGAAGGGATCAGGGACGCGACGAATTACGGTTATATCTGTCCCACTATGGGCGAACCCAAGCCCTCGGGAGAGATCCAGGTACCGCACCGTTTCTGGCCTTCGAACGAACACTGCCAGAATCTGAACCTCTGGACGCCCACGCTCGACCCGGAAGCGAAAAAACCGGTCATGGTCTGGCTGCACGGCGGCGGATACGCCAACGGATCGTCGATCGAACAGGTCGCCTATGAAGGTGACTGTCTGGCCGAATACGGCGATGTGGTCGTGATCACGGTCAACCACCGTCTGAATATTCTGGGCTTCCTGGATATGTCTTCCTTCGGGGATAAGTATAAAAACTCTGTGAACGCCGGCATGGCGGATCTGGTGGAGTGCCTGCGCTGGGTCAGGAGAAACGTTCAGGCTTTCGGCGGCGACCCGAACAACGTGACCATCTTCGGTCAGTCGGGCGGTGGCGGAAAAGTCGAAGCGCTGATGCAGATCCCGGAAGCGGCGGGTCTGTTCCAGAAGGGCATCCTGATGAGCGGTCTGTTCAAGAGCCAGCCGAAGGATATCAAAAAGATCAAAGAAGATCACCGCAAACTGGTGCTTGGCATACTTGCGGAACTCAAGATCGATGAGGCGGATGTGGAAAAGCTGGAAAAAGTTCCATACGACATCCTCACCCGCGCCTACAACCAGGCACAGTATAAACTGCTGAAGAACGAAGATATCTTTATCAGCTGGGCGCCGCTTGAGAACGAGTACTTCCTGGGCGATCCCATGCAGGTCGGCTTCTCCGATTACGCGAAGAAAGTTCCGGCGATGGTCGGATCGGTCTTTGGTGAGTTTACTTCCTTCGGACCTTTGCCGGATGTGGATCTTCCCGAAGAAAAGAAGATCGAATTTCTGGAGGAGAAATACGGGAAAGCTTCCGATGAGCTGATCGCTCTTTTTGAAAAAGCCTATCCGGAAAAGGATATCACCCGTGTGGCGAATGCCGATTTCTTCTGCCGTCCGGCCTGCACGGCCTGGACAGCGAAAAAGGCGGAAGTATCCTCTGCGCCTGTATATCTCTATCAGTTCGCGCTGGACTTTGAAGTCAACGGCTCCCGTCCGGCCTGGCACTGCTCGGATATTCCTTTCGTCTTTTATAATTCCCACCGTGTACCGGTGTGCAATATCGACGGTGTGACCGAACGCATCGAGGATGAAGTCGCCGGATCCTATGTCAGCTTTGCCCGTTACGGAGATCCGAATCATGAAGGGATGCGCAAGTGGGAGCCCTACACAGATGAGACGAAAGCTACGATGGTCTTCGATGAGGAGACCTTCTGCCGCGCAGATGACTTTGACGGCGCGCTGATGGATAAACTGAACAGTCTGGCTCCCGGAGCCGGGATCGGCGGTCTGTTCAAGGTCTCCTTCCTGAAGCAGATCGAGTCGGATGAGGGCGGCGACTGGTTCTATTGATTATTTCTGATACTTAATATTTTACGGAGTTGATTTTTAAAATGAAAGACCTGTTCCAGAAATGTGACAAACGTACGATCGTCAATGAACTTCGGGAGATGGACCTTTTCCCGTATTTCCGTGAACTGCAGTCCCGCCAGGACACAGAAGTCATCATGGAAGGCAAACGCCGGATCATGCTGGGATCCAATAACTATCTTGGTCTGACGACCGAACCTTCGATCGTCGAAGCGGCAAAGAAGGCGCTGGATGACTACGGGACCGGTTGTTCCGGATCCCGACTGCTCAACGGTACCCTGATCCTTCACCAGCAGTTTGAGCGCGAAATGGCGGAGTTTCTCGGAAAGGAAGACGTCGTCACGTTTTCCACCGGTTTTCAGTCCAATCTGGGTATTATCAGTGCGCTTGTCGGACACGGCGACTACGTGATCTGCGACCGGGAAAACCATGCGTCGATCTATGACGGATGCAAGCTTTCCTACGGCAAGATGATCCGTTATAAACACGCGGATATGGACGGACTGGAAAAATGTCTGAAGACCGTACCGGAAGAAGCGGGAGCGCTGATCGTGACGGACGGTGTGTTCTCTATGGGCGGCGATATCGCCAACCTGCCTGACATCGTTACCCTTGCGAAGAAGTATGGCGCCAGGGTCATGGTGGATGACGCGCATGCGCTTGGCGTTATCGGCAAGGGCGGCCGCGGCTCGGCCAGCTACTTCGGTCTGGAAGACGAAGTCGATGTATATATGGGAACCTTCTCCAAATCACTTGCGTCTCTGGGCGGCTATATGGCGGCGAGTGCCAAAGTGGCAGACTTCGTGCGCTGCAACTCGCGGCCGTATATCTTCTCGGCTTCTGTCACACCTTCCTGTATCACGGTCGCAAACGCGTCGCTGCGCTACCTGATCGCTCATCCGGAGCGCGTAGACCGGCTGCAGTCGATCGCGCAGTATATGCGTGAGCAGCTGCTCGCAAACGGTGTGAAGATCCGCATGTCCGATACGCCGATCATCCCGATCTTTACCTATGATACGTTCCGTACGCTCAGAGTTCAGAAAGCCCTGTATGAGAAAGGCGTCTATGTCAACGCCTCCATTCCCCCGTCAACCGCACCGGGTGAAGCGCTGCTGCGCGTGAGCCTGATGGCGACGCATACAAAGGAACAGGTGGACGAAGCGGTCGCGATCATCGCCGAGACGATGAAGGAGTTCCCGGAAGAATAAGAGTTCCGGTTAGACGAAAAAATGCTCCGAATGCACCTGTTACCATGGCAGGTGCATTCTTCTTTTGTATACTTATGTTATTCTTATTCTTAACGAAACCTTTGGGAGGCGACCATGCTTCAAGTACAGAATGTAACAAAGAAATACGGAAAGCTGCTGGCGGTGAATAATGTCAGCTTTGAGCTGGAACCGGGCAGCGTGACAGTTCTTCTTGGCCCGAACGGTGCAGGCAAAAGTACACTGATGAAAGCGATCATCGGTTTCCTTCGTTATGACGGCGCGATCCTCATAAACGGCATTCCGAACAAGACCGTCGAAGCGAAGCGTATCCTGGGCTATATTCCGGAAATGCCGGCGCTGTATCCGAACCTGACCGTGTCCGAGCACATGGAATTTCTGGCACGGGCCTATAAGCTGACAAACTATAAAGACCGTATCGATCAGCTGCTGGATCAGTTCGAGCTTACCGATAAAAAGAAGAAATTCGGCGATGAACTGTCCAAAGGCATGCAGCAGAAGCTGAATATCTGTATGGGCCTTCTGCCGGATCCGCAGGTACTGATGCTCGATGAGCCTATGATCGGTCTGGATCCGCATGCCATCAAGGAACTGAAGAACATGATCGAGCAGATGAGGACAGACGGCAAGACACTGCTGGTCTCCACTCATATCATCGACAGCGTGGATATGCTCTGGGACCGGACACTGATCATGCAGCAGGGTCATATCCGTGCGAATATCACCAAGAACGAGCTCGACGCTGACGGAAGGACGCTGGAAGAACTGTTCTTCGCAGTCACGGAAGGCGTGGATCAGGAGGCGATGAAAGCATCCGGGATCGAGATCGAACCTCTGGATGAAGTGAAGCCGGTGAAACACGGGCTGTTCGGAGGCAAGAGATGAGACTGTTTCTTTACTATGGGATCCATTCCTTCTTCAATCAGCTGAAGAAGATCTTCAAAAGCTGGGTCCTGATCTTCATTCTGGCCTGCGCCTTGATCGGCGGCGGTATCGGCCTTGGGGTCGGAGCGCTCTCCAACGCGGCGGAGGAAAAAGCCGCCCAGGAAAGCGAGATGAGCGCCGAAGAGGAAGCAGCAGAAGAAGATCCGGAAGAGGTGGAGATCGAAGTCCCTGACATTATCGATATTGCCGAGAACGGGATGCATGTATCCGGCGTGGAACTCGTCGAGCTGATCGCAGGGCTGGTAATTCTCGGGATCTTCATCTTTGAGATCCTCAGTGCCGACCGAAACGGCAGCAAGATCTTCCTGCCGGCGGATGTGCCGCTTCTGTTCGCGGCGCCGCTGGCTCCTCAGAGCGTGCTGATGTTCCGGGTCATGACCCAGGTCGGTACGGCGATCCTGGCCAGTATTTATCTGCTGTTCCAGCTGCCCAACCTGATGCTGAATGTAGGCCTTTCGCTGTGGCAGGCGCTTTCCATCATCGCGGCCTGGATCTTAACGATCATCATCGGCAAGCTGATCCAGGTGCTGCTTTATACCGTCTGTTCGACAAGACCCGGATGGAAACCGTATATCCACCGCGTGCTCTATGGCGTGCTGATCGCACTGGCGTTAGGGCTGATCGTTTTCTACCAGACAAAGGGGTATCTCTCGGAAGGTATCCTGGGGATCGCAAAAGGAGCATCGGATTTTCTGAACGCTCCTGTCACCCGCTTTATCCCATTCTGGGGATGGATCAAGGGCTTTGTCCGCATGGCGGTCGACGGCAACACAGCCATGGCGCTTCTGTTCCTGGCACTTTGTCTTGCGGGCATGGCAGTACTTATCATCGTTATCTGGCGTGTGAAAGCGGATTTCTATGAGGATGCGATGGCCAAGTCGGAAGAGACCGCTGAGATCCTGGCGAAAGCACAGGAAGAAGGAAGCCTGTATTTCCGCCGCCGCAAGAAAGACCGCGCGGATTCGATCCGCCGTGACGGTATGGTCAGGGGATCCGGCGCGAATGTTTTCTTCTTCAAAGCCATGTATAACCGGTTCCGCTTCGCTCATCTGAAGATCATGACAAAGACGTCCGACACCTATCTGATCGCGGGCGTGGCCGTCGCGCTCATGACCCGTTTCATGGGGGAAAGCGACAGCCTGGTACCGACCGCGCTGGTGCTCGCCGCCATCTCTTTCTTCCGTTCATTAGGCAACCCGCTCACCAGAGACGCACAGATGAGTTACTTCACCCTGATCCCGGAAAAAACAGCGAAGAAACTCTTCTATTCCGTTCTGGGCGGAACCGTGAACTGTTTTCTGGATCTTCTGATCGGTATGGTGGCCGCGGTCCTGATCCTCGGCGCCAACCCGCTTCACGCCCTGATGTGGATCCTGACGATCGTATCCGTGGATCTGTACTCTTCCATCATCGTCACGTTCCTGGATCTGTCCATCCCGGTACACACAGCAAAAACCATCAAGCAGATCATCCAGATCATGTTCATTTATTTTGGCCTTATTCCGGATGCCATCATTGTGGCGATCGCGCTTGTGCTGCTGGAATCCGCGACGATCGCGGCGCTGGGGACCGTCATGGTCAACCTGACGTTTGCGGGTCTGTTCTTTTTCTTATCCGTATGCGCGATCGATTATTGCTTCGGAAAGTGATCTTTTCCTGAATGAACGTTCGTTTCATTGCCCACAACGAGAAGAACCCAGGTAATTCCTGGGTTCTTTTTCAGATGATAGGGAAGATCATTATGAGGTGAGTTACTGCCCTAACAGTATCGTAATGACGGAAAAGATGATGGCCGGAACCATGGCGGTAACCCAGACCCAAAGGAGATACGTGGGTTTGACTCGCTGCTTTTTTCTTTGCTCGGAAAACTCGGACATCGTTCGTTTCGGAACGATCTTTCCGTTTTCAAGATGCATAAACCGCGACGCGGAAGTCTGATAGGAAATAAAGTCAAGGATGCCGTTGTACCAGGCCATGAACAAAAGCCAGACCGCCAGGAAGAGCAGCGCGACGACCAGGAAAGAATCACCGAGGACGCGGCAGATGCTGTAGGCGCCTCTGGCGAGAAGGATCCCGCGGAAGTAGAGGTTGAAGAGAAGGATGATCAGGGCGGCGCCGATGGAAATCAGAAGATAGAATTTCGGCTTGGAAATTTTGGTTTTGGTCTGTTCAGTCCGGACTTTCGGTTTTTTGTCCTGCTTTTTTTCGGAATTTGTCATAGGGACTCCTTCAGCGGCCGGGATAAACGGCGGCTATTGTTTTTCGGGCGTGTTTATCTTATAATACCTTGAAAGACTCTTTTTGTCTACCGGAGATTACAGAAGATAGGATGAAATATCAGGAATATCTGAGCTGGCTGGAAGAAGTGCCGCTCTATGGACACAAGGACGGTGTCAACAACATTCGTAAGCTCATGGGCCGGATGGGGGACCCGCAGACGAAGTATCGCGTCATTCACGTGGCCGGTACGAACGGGAAAGGTTCCTGCTGTGCCATGCTTTCGAGCGTGTTTTCCGAAGCGGGCTATCGGACGGGACTGTTCACTTCCCCGCATCTGATCGACTATACAGAACGGATCCAGGTGGACCGTCAGCCGATCGCCAAACGCGATTTTGTCCGGATCGGAATGAAGGTCCGGCGAGAGATCGAGCAGATGGTGCGGGAAGGAGAAAACCACTGTACGTTTTTCGAGATCCTCACAGCGATGGCTTTCCTGTATTTCGCGGAACAGAAGGTCGATGTGGTCGTGCTGGAGACCGGTGTGGGCGGACGGCTGGACGCGACGAATATCGTGGAAGCGCCGCAGCTGCTTCTGACACTGATCACCAGTATCAGTCTGGATCATACCAAAGTCCTGGGTGATACCGTGTCCCTGATCGCCGCGGAGAAAGCGGGCATCATGCGCCGGGGTGTCCCTACAGTGCTGGCAAAGAATCCGGGGCAGGTCCAGGATGTGATCCGTGAGAAGGCAAAAATGCTGGGATGCCCGTATATCTATGCCGACGAAGCGGATGCTTCGCTGCTGATGAGACGAGGCGAAGACGGAAAAATGCGCCGGATCCCGCTGGAGGGGCTCTATCAGAGAGAAAACGTCAGTGCCGTACTGACAGCGCTTCGGGTTTTGCAAAGACAGCGTCGGGAGGGACATCTGAAGATCTCAAGGGAAGAGATCGACAGAGGACTGTTAAAGACGGTCTGGCCCGGACGCATGCAGGAGAAGAGCCTTTATGGAAAGAAGATCCTGCTGGACGGCGCGCATAACCCGGCAGGCGCCGATCATCTGGCGGAGTATCTGAAAACCACCTGCTCCTCCGGTAGCTGTGTGCTTGTTTTCAGTGCTCTGGGAAAGAAAGATGTTTCCGGGATCCTGCGGGTCCTGCGGGACTGTCCGGCTATAGGAGAAGCGATCTTCACCCGGATCCACGGAGAAAAGAATGAAGATCGTTTTATTGAGACCTGGGAGGAAACGGATCCGTCAAATGCCGGAAGCAGGGCAGAAAGCAAACCGTTTGAAGTGATACCTGAACCGATCGAAGCGGTTCGCCGGGCGGCGAGAAAGAAAAACACATCCCTTGTCGTCTGTGCCGGATCCCTTTATCTGATCGGAGAAATACTGGAAAAACTGGGAAAGAGAGGATAAGGCGTATGTTTGATTTTCATCAGGAACTGGTCCGTTACGAAAAAAGCCTGCTTATGAGTGAAGTGCCTGATCCGTCGGCCGGAGATACGTTTTCCGGGGATGAGGTAAAGGATATTTTAGATATCGCCAAGGTCTTCGCGGAGAACGAAGTCGTAGGGACCAGAGCGGCAAAAATGCAGAGTGATACCTGGAAGAGGGAATGATCGTGGCAGACGCTAACTTATACAAATCTCCGCGGACGATAGAGCGGGAGACGAGGGAAGCGCTTCAGCGGACGTCGAATGCCTATTATGTCAGCGCGGTACGGTTCGCCTCCGAACAGGACTATACGCACGCGGCAGAGTATCTGAGACGGGCGATCCGGTATGACAAGTTCCATATCCGGGCACGAAACCTCCTGGGGCTTCTCATGTTCCAGCAGGGTGAGATCGCCGAGGCGATCAAGGAATGGCGCCTTTCCCTTTATATGCGGGCGGACCGCAACCGCGCGGCATATTATCTGTCGGAGCTCGGAAAAGAAAAACAGCTCATCGCGAACATGGGACAGAGCCTGATCCTGTTCAATGAAGCGCTGAAACTGGCGGCGCAGGATCAGGGAGATTTCGCGCTCGTACGACTGAAAAAAGCGACGCAGCTCAATCCCCGGTTCGTGAAAGCCCACCTGCTGCTGGCCGTATGCTATATGAACAAAGAGGCTTATCCGGCCGCGAAGGAAGTATTGGAGCGGGCAAAAGCCGTCGATCCGCTGAATCCGGATCTTCTCCGGTACGAACAGATGGTGGATGAAGCGATCCAGGCGATGGATCCTTTACAGACAGAGGAAGAGATCCGTGACGTTTCGACCGATGAAGAAGTCCTTCGGACGCTGAACGATCCGGATCTTCAGAACTTCGCCGGTGAAAAAGAAAAAACCGAACGGGTCCGTGACCGGAAACTGGTCCTTTCACAACTGCTGCTTTTTCTTGCCGGTCTTTTGCTGGGCGGACTTTTTATCTCCTATCTCTGGACGCCCGGCCAGCTTCGTGAACTGACAGAAGAAGTGACGGATCAGAATCTTACGATCGCCAGGCTGGAACAGGAAAACGAAAGCCTGACAGCGCTGCTCGGCCAGAGCAAAGAACTGCTGATGACCATTACCGAAGGGGGAGGTAAAGTCTCGGAAGTCGTACTGGCCGATGTACGCGCGCTCCTTAAGGACATTCAGAATCAGGTACCGCTGGAGGACTACGGGAAATGATAAGTTTATATATCGAAGGAAAAGTCGATGACCTGAAAGAAGGCATCGGCTTTTTGCAGGATGATCTGCAGATCCGGCTCACCGATCAGCCGGACGAGGCACAGGTAAAAATCACTGTGACCGAAGCGCAGAAGGAAGACACGCTTGAGGTCATCTACCGGGCGGAAGATCATAGCGCTGAGATCGCCTATTCGCGTCGCATTACGTTTTTCCGCGCGCTGGGGCTCCTGATACAGCATCTTCGGGATAAAAAGGACGAAGATTATACTGCCTGTGAGACAATGTACTTCACACTGAACGGACCGATGTACGATGTATCACAGGGCAACGCGGTCATCAATCTGAAAACGGTCAAAAGCCTTCTTCGGACGATGGCGGTCATGGGTCTGGATATGCTGATGCTGTACTGTGAAGACAGCTATCAGGTAAAGGAAGAACCGTATTTCGGCTATATGCGCGGGAAATATACGGAAGAGGATATGCGCCGGATCGATGATTATGCCTACGCGCTCGGTATCGAGGTCATCCCCTGTATCCAGACACTGGCGCATATGGCCAATACCTTCCGCTGGGACGGCGTATACGGAGACATCGCGGAAGACGATGAGTGCATGCTCGTCGGAGAACCGAAGGTATATGAATTTGTCCGGCGGCTTCTCACCGCGGCCTCCGGGCCTTTCCGGACGAAGCGGATCCATATCGGGATGGACGAGGCCTGGCAGCTTGGCCTGGGCAAATACCTGCGTCTTCACGGCTATACCGAAAAGACGGTGATCATGCAGGAGCACCTGAAGAAAGTGATGGAGATCTGCCGGGAACTGGGACTTCAGCCTATGATGTGGGCGGATATGTTCTTCCGTGCCGTCACGCCGCACGGCGAATATTACGTACCCGGCGATTTCGCGGTTTCGGAATCGACCAGAGACGCGGTGCCGGAGGATGTCGAGCTTGTTTACTGGGATTATTATCATGATCAGCAGGACGTGTACGCCTACCATATCGATAAACACCGCGCGCTTTTCTACGATCCCGGAAAGACGATCTTTGCCGGCGGGATCTGGACATGGATCGGATTCGGTGCCGACTGGCCGATTACCTTCGGCAATTCCCTGCCGGCCGTAAAGGCGTGCAAAGAAAAAGGAGTAAAGGAAGTCATTATCACGGTCTGGGGCGACCGGGCGACGGAATGCAATATTCTGGCGACCCTGCCTGGACTTTGCTTCTATGCCGAACACGGATACCGGCAGGATCCCTCCATGGAAGAGATCGCTAAGCGGTTTGAATTCGTGACCGGCGCGAAGTGGGATGATTTCATGCGCTTCGCGGACATCAATTATATCCCGGGGACGGAAAAAGGAAAGAACATTCCCTACAGTCCCAGCAAGTTCCTGATGTATCAGGACGTGCTGGAGGGACTGTTTGACGCGAATATCGACGGGGATGCCGTGCGCGACTACTATCTTTCCCTGACGAAAGCGTACGAAGAGAGTATCGGACGGAACGGAAAGTATGACAGCCTGATGAAGTTTTATTATCTGGTATCCCGCGTACTGGAGATCAAGGCGGATCTGGGCATCCGGCTCAGAAAGGCATACCTCTCAGGCGATCACAGGGAACTGGGACTCATCCGGGATGAGGTCCTGCCGGAACTTCAGAAGAGAGTACAGGCACTCAAGGAATTTCATCGGGACCTGTGGGGAGACACCTATCAGCTGTTCGGATGGGATATCATGGATATCCGGTATGGCGGCATCATTGCCCGGGCGGAAACAGCGATCTACAGGATAGGAAGATACCTGCTCGGTGATCAGGAAGCGCTGGCGGAACTGGATGAACCCAGGCTGTATTATAATGGAAGAGAAGGGATCCCTCATTATACGAACTGGTATGAGCAGATCTATACGCCCAGTACTACCGCACGGTAATTGAAGGAAAACAGTAAAGTGATACAAATCAATTTAAGAGACGCGTATATCCGGGCCATGCATCTCGGCCAGAAAGAATGCCGGGATCTTGCGGCTTCCGGAGCCGATCCGAATCCGAAAGTTCTGGAAGAGGTGCTCCCGGATCTGTCCAGACATTCCATCCAGATCCTTCCGGTAAGGGAGATCCCGGCAGAGAGGATCATCGGTACGAGGGACGCCGGGAGGGTGTCAGCCTTTTCCGCCGGCTTTTATCCGCTGCTGGACCCGGATACGGAATTCGCGACCAAATGGATGCGGCTTCTGGAAGCCCATTTGTCCGACACAGGGATCCGGGATCCCATCGAGTGCTATGAGTATCTCGGAGATTTTTACGTACAGGAAGGGAATAAACGAGTCAGCGTACTCAAGGCTTTCGGCGCGGTACAGATCCCGGGTATAGTCAAGCGGGTCCTTCCTCTTTCGTGGGATACGCCCCGGGCCCAGGCCTATGCGGAGTTTCTCGACTTCTACAAAGCGACCGAACTGTATGATGTGCAGTTTAAAAAACCGGGTTCCTATGCCAGACTGCTTGAAGCGATGGGCAAGCGGCCGGGAGAGGAGTGGACAGAGGACGAGAGGAAAGGTTTTGCTGCCGGATATCATCATCTGAAAGAAGCGGTACTCTCAATGGGGAAGGCGTTGCAAGGCCCTGAAAATACGGTGACGCCGGAGGACGCGCTGCTCATCTGGCTTCAGGTCTATCCGATCAGACAGCTGGAAGAGCTTTCTTCCAAAGAGTTGAAAACTGCTTTAACACGCCTTTGGGAAGATGTACAGGCTTCTTCCACAGGGGCTCCGGCGGTGAAAAGCGAACCGGAAACAGAACAGAAAAGCCTTCTGGATATTCTGATCCCCAGCGCGCCGAAACATATCGACATCGCACTCATCCATATGCGGGATCCCCAGACGAGCGACTGGACAAAAGGACATGTCGCCGGCGCGGCTTACCTGGCGGAAATACTGGATGCACAGATCACCGTCAGAAACTATTACCACGCTGACACTCCGGAGGAGGCGGAAACCCTCCTGGAACAAGCCGCGGAGGAAGGTGCGGAACTGGTCTTTTCCACAGCACCGCCTCTGCTGACGCCTACGCTGAAAGCAGCGCTCAGATATCCGAAAGTCCGGTTCCTCAATTGTTCTACCGGGACGAATCTCTCCAGCGTACGCAGTTACTATTGCCGCAGTTATGAAGGAAAATTCATCACGGGGATGATCGCCGGAGCAATGGCGGAAGATGACAGGATCGGTTATGTGGCCGGATATCCCATTCTGGGCGTACCGGCCGCCGTAAACGCGTTCGCGCTGGGTGCCCGGATGACGAATCCCCGTGCGAAGATCCTGCTTGAATGGAGCTCAGTGAAGGAAGATCCGGTTCAAAGTCTTCTGGAACGCGGCGCCCGGGTGATCTCCGCACGGGATATTCCGCTGAATGATCCGAGGTATATGGAAAAAAGTCAATACGGCGTTTCTTTGATCAATGAAGAAGGCCGCCGGATCTCACTGGCTTCTTCCTGCTGGGAGTGGGGAAAGCTGTATGAGGCTGTAACAAGATCCATCCTCTCCGGCAACTGGACGCAGAAGAAGAAACCGGAGGCGATCAACTACTGGTGGGGAATGGCCAGCGGCGCGATCGATGTCCATATGACCGAGCAGGTGCCGCAGGGAGTGAGAACTCTGGCGGAATCGATCATGCGGCAGATCAAAGAAGGTGTGCTGGATCCGTTTGACGGCAGATACAGCGCGCTGGAACTTCTGGAAATGGATCAGCTGACAGACCCGATCGAAGGGCATATTCCGGAGTATGAGGAAATTCTGCCCATGTCCCGGGCGCTGGTCCGTGAACTGGGCGTCCACAGGGACCGCATTCCGCCGGAAAGCGAGGATGAAGCATGAAGATCCTTGCTGTATCCGATGAAGAATGTCAGGCTCTCTGGGATTATTACGTACCCGGAAGACTGGATGAGTATG
>JAFZQZ010000084.1 GCA_017620135.1 Bacillota bacterium | reverse complement strand
GGAGTTCAGACGTGTGCTCTTCCGATCTCATATAGACAGCTGCCAGATCCAGCACGTCATCCGGTGTCCCCATCAGGACAAGCAGCGGCTTGGCCAGCACCAACCCTACGACCACCAGAGCGCTTCCGCCTACCAGGCTGAGCAGTACAGACGTATGAACTGCTTCATGCGCGTCTTTCCAGTCGTTCGCGCCGACAAAACGGGCAACGACCACGTTCGCGCCTACAGAAAGCCCGATAAACAGATTGACCAGCAGGCCGGAGAGAGCGCCGGTGGAACCGACGGCAGCCAAAGCACTGCTTCCGGCAAATCTTCCCACGACAATGACATCCGCGGCGTTGAACAGAAGCTGCAGGACGCTGGAAAGCATCAGCGGAAACGCGAACCGCAGCATTTTCCCGAGCAGCGGGCCATGTGTCATATCGATACTGTAAACTCTTTTCCTCATCGAAACATCCTCTATCTAAAGAAATCCCTTGCATTCAAAATTCCTTGCAATTATAATGATATGGGCTATGATTGTCAAGATAAACCACACGGAGAATGCAAGATGGATTATGATCTGATCAACGCTCAGCTGGATGCCCTCATTCATGATGAGCCTCATTTCCTGCCGAACCTTTGCAACGCTTCCGCTCTTCTGTTTGATTCCCTGCCGGATCTGAACTGGGCCGGATTCTATCTGAAAATCCTGACGGATACGTCCGGAAAGCCAAATGGAAAAAGTGAGCTTCTGCTCGGTCCGTTCCAGGGAAAAACTGCGTGTATCCGTATCCCTTACGGCAAAGGCGTCTGCGGGACTTCAGCCGAACAGGACAAGATCCAACGGGTAGCCGACGTCCATCTTTTTCCCGGCCATATCGCCTGCGACAGCGCTTCCGCCTCTGAGATCGTGATCCCGCTTCATGCGCGGGACGGACAGGTCGTCGGGGTATTGGATCTTGACAGTCCCGTCAAAGACAGGTTCAGTCCGGAAGATGAAGAAGGCCTTGCGGTCTTCGCCCGGATCCTGGAACAGCATTGTGATCTTCATCCGTTATCATAACTTTTTGAAAGGAATGTGCCATGAATCTCATTGATGCGTACCGCGAGTATAACAAACTGGATATCTACCCGTACCACATGCCCGGCCACAAGCGCAATACCGAGCTGTGTCAGCTTGATAACCCCTATGCGATCGACTATACCGAGATCGACGGGCTGGATGATCTTCGTGAAGCCCAGGCACATCCCGGCCGGGGCACACTGCTCGATCAAGCCATGCAGCGAGCGAGCAGGATCTTCGGCAGCAAATACAGCTTCTACCTGGTAGGCGGCAGCACATCCGGTCTTATCTGCTCGATCCTGGCCTGCACAAGAAGATGGGACCGTGTCCTGATTCCGCGCAACTGCCATAAATCCGTCTATAATGCTCTTGCGCTGGCGAGTCTGCGTCCGGTCTATATTTATCCTTCTGTCGATGAACAGATCGGTATCTACGCGAACCTGCGGCCGGAAGATGTCGAGCGGGCGCTCACGGAATACCCGGACATCAAGCTGGTCGTTACGGTCTCCCCGACTTTTTACGGCGTCGTTTCCGATATCGCGGAGATCGCGGAAGTCTGCCATGCGCATAATGTTCCGCTGATGGTCGATGAGGCTCACGGCCCGCACCTGGGGCTTTCTCCCTACTTCCCGGACAGCGCGGTCCATCAGGGCGCGGATATCGTTGTGCAGAGCCTGCATAAGACCCTGCCTGTCCTTACTCAGACCTCGGTCCTTCATGTATGTTCCGACCGGGTCGACCACGAAGCCGTTTCCCGTACGATCGCGATCATTGAGTCCTCTTCTCCTTCTTTCGTCCTTGTCGCCAGCGCCGATCAGTGCATGGACCTTCTGGAAAAACGCGGTCCGGAGCTGTTTGATATCTATGATCAGCGGCTTCATCAGTTCTCGGAGGATATGCGGGCTCTGAAGCATCTGACAGTCTTGTGCAACGGTAAGGATACGATCAACCAGCATCCGAACATCTACCGGTATGATCACGGCAAGATCCTGATCTCGACCCGCGGCACCAATATGACCGGCGCGCAGCTTTATCATCTGCTGCTCGACAAATACCGTCTGCAGATGGAGATGTGCCTGGCCGACATGGTACTGGCTATGACCAGTATCGCGGATACCCAGGAAGGATTCGACCGGCTGAGGGATGCCCTGCTCGAGATCGATGCTTCTCTGGAGGATGGAAAACCCGGCGAGCGGTTCATGCTCAAACAGCATACCTTTGAGGTCTCCCCGCTTTCTCCTGACGAGGCCTATGCCCTTCCCGGCGAATTTGTCAAGCCGGAGCAGGCCGTCGGCCGGATCGCCCGGGAATTCGTCTACGCCTACCCGCCGGGAGTTCCGTATTTCGTCCCCGGTGAGCTGATCGACAAGAATACCATGGATACCATCATGCGGATGGAAAGTTCGGATATCCGACTGATCAGTACCAGACATAAATATCCTGAACTCATTGAAGTCTGTATCAAAAGATAAGTCCACGAAAAAAGACCTTGAGACGGTGTGTGCTCAAGGTCTTCTTGTTTTTTCGGCTTATTTTACCGCGTTTCTTTTCTCTATCGGATATCAAACACACTTCTCGCGCTTACTGTCTCCGGCAGCGATCCTCTGACTACCTTGATCCGTCTTTCGCCAGCGTTCATGTCGAAGAAGTTATCGGACAGGACCGTGTCGGCGCCGGCCCGGATCTCGACCGCGCGGGCGTAGGCACCGGCTGTGACCACGATCTCTTCTCCCTCGACCCGAACCGTGAGCTTGGGATCGGTGAACCGGAAATGCTTCGGCGGACAGAAGAGCACGCTGCCGGAGCTGATGACCTCACCTGGCTGATCCAGCAGCTCATAACTGAAGTAGACAGAATACGTATCCTCGTCATGGAAATCGAGCGTTTCCATCCACTGAGAAGATAGCGCGGGACAGTCCGCCTCGAACCAGCCTTCCCGGATGATCGACGCGTCCGGACGGCGAAGCGCCCAGTGGACCTTGCCGGAAAACGTTTTTGTCGTCTCATTGGCAACACAGAGCTTTGCCGTTTTCTTCAGGTCGAACGGCTCGGCGTTGACGTTGGTGTTCTGAGTGATGATACTTTCCTCTTCACAGGAGATCATGACAGGGGCAAAGAACCGTTTTTCCGCATAATGCAGGGCTTTCCACCTTCCAAAGTAGTCCAGAGACGCCCAGCTGGTCACCGGCCAGCAGTCATTCAGCTGCCATACGATCGCGCCCATGCAGCGGCCCCGATTCCTTCTCCAATGCTCCACACCGTACTGGATGCCCTGGGCGGCCAGCAGCTGAGACGCGTAGACAAACCCGTCAAAGGTCCTCGGATACAGATACATCTGGGAAAGGTATTCCGCGATCCGTCCGTTTGCGGACGCGTTGCGCTGATGCTTCTCCATGACATAGGAATAGGGATTCATATCCTCTTCACCCGCGAACGAACGGATGGTCTCTATACACGGGAAGGACTGGAATCCGAATTCCGAGGCGTACCGGAAGAAATGCTTCCGGTATTCGGTGAACGGTTTCAGCGCGTGCCAGACTTCCCAGTAATGCACATCACCGCGGTTTTCGTCATTCGGCTCATCGAAGGCGCCGCCGCTGGACGGGCTGGCCGGCCAGTAGAATGTATCCGGATCCTCTACCTGCAGCGTTTTGGGAATGATGTATTCATACATCTTCACGTAATCGGATACCTGCTTTTTCGTATCGACCCAGACCCCGAAGGCCACGAACATTTCCATCTCGTTATTGCCGCACCACAGCGCCAGCGACGGATGATTGCGAAGCCTGCGGATGTTGTCGACAAATTCCGCACGGATGTTGGCTTCGAATTCCTCAGTCAGATTATAGACCGCGCAGGCAAACATAAAGTCCTGCCAGACCAGCAGTCCCAGTTCATCACAGATATCATAGAAAAAGTCATCCGGATAATAGCCGCCGCCCCAGACTCGGATCGAATTCATATTGGCGGCTTTGGCGTCCTCCAGCAGTCTCTTCGTCCGTTCCGGCGTCACTCTCGGAAGCAGATTATCTTCAGGGATATAGTCGGCGCCCATTGCGAAGATATCCACGCCGTTGATCCGATGACAGAAAGATTCTCCCCATTCATCTTTCTCGATGTGCATGGTCAGGGTCCGAAGGCCGATCCTTTTCTCCCACCGATCCAGTTCCTTCTCTCCGTCCATCAGCCGGACGAGCACGGTATAAAGCGGTTGATCTCCAAACCCATTCGGCCACCAGAGCTGAGGATCCGGGATCTCGATCGTCGGATCCAGGCCTTTCCCTTCGAGTTTTGTCCCGTCCGGCGCCGTGATCGTCACGACCGTTTCCGGTATATAAGCAGCGTCAGACTGATCCGGATGGGTGATCACTTCACAGGAGACCTGGCCATCTGCATGGATCTGATGGACTCGGACATCCCGGATCCTGGCCTTATCAATTCCGAGCAGACTGATCTTGCGCCAGATACCGGCGTCAGGAAGATGCGGACCCCAGTCCCAGCCAAACATACAGTGAGCTTTCCTCAGCAACGGAAATCCTTCCATCGCGTCAGATGAACCGGTGGCTTTGGATTTCTTGTACGCCTCTTTGATCCACCTGGTCGGGGAAGAGAAGGTGATCTCGATATCGTTTGTTCCTTCTTTTACATAAGGCTTCACATCGTATTCCCAGATACGGTGCATATTATCCGCACTGCCAGCCTCTTTCCCGTTGATCTTTATTCTCGCAAGCGTATCCAGTCCTTCCGCCCGGAGGATCAGACGCTCGCTGGATAAAAGCTCCGGTGACACGTCAAAGGATCTCTGGTAGATAAAATCATGATCCATCAGCTTCAAAGCTTCATTTTCATTCGCTCCGACAAACGGATCATCGATCAGCCCGGCGGATAAAAGGTCATGATAAACAGATCCGGGAACCGTGGCGGTTACCTGAACAAAATCGGTCTCTGTCACTGTCAGTTTCCATGCTCCGCAAAGAGATAATTCTTTCATAGCGGGTCTCCTTTTATAGTAGAATCTCTATCCTTCACTATATGCTATCGCGAGGATTCCGTCAATAAAATTCAAGCCATCCGTCTGTTCTTTTTTCCTTGACAAACACCCTTCGTTGTGATATGATAATCAAGCTTGTGAGAAACGGTCACAGTTGCTGCTATAGCTCAGTAGGTAGAGCGCATCCTTGGTAAGGATGAGGTCACCAGTTCGAATCTGGTTAGCAGCTTTTTTTGTATTTATATAACTTTTTTACAGGAGGTGGCTGATGAAAGACAGGAAAGTCCGCAATGAATCCTGGTTTCCGCTGGCAATGATCGTGATCCTTGGGGTTCTGCTATATGTCGGTCTGACCCATCTGTCCTCGATCTACGGTGCGGTGCGCAATTTCCTCGGTTATTTCCGTTCTGTATTTATCGGCTGTGCGATCGCCTATATCCTGAATCCGCTGGCTGTCCGGTTTGAAAACAGTATCCTTCGCCGGATCAAGCGAAAGAAACTCCGCTGGATCCTTGCTATTTCCCTTTCCATTCTTTGTATGGTGTGTGTCCTGGCATTGCTGCTTGGCATGCTCATCCCTCAGCTGATCGACAGTATCATGCGTCTGATGGAAAACATGGATGATTATATCGCATCTCTGAAGGAGTTCGCGGATCAGTGGGGACTATCCGAAAAACTGAAACTGGATGACCTGATCAGTTCTTCCGGCGATATCATCAACCGGTTGATCGCCCTCGTGACAGACAACCTGAATAATATCCTGAGCGCACTGGCAATTACCGGTAAAAGCCTGGTCACGACATTTATCTCTTTGATCCTTTCGATCTACCTGCTCGCGTCCAAGACAGAGCTAAAAGCCAGCGGACTACGTTTTTACCGGGCCCTGGTTCCTGCCCGTCATCAGGAAGGTATCCTTGTGTTTATCAAGCGTTGTGACGCGATCCTGGTCCGTTATATCACCTTTACCCTCCTTGACTCCCTGATCGTCGGATCCGCCAATATGATCTTCATGCTGGCTTGCAAGATGCAGTATGCCGGACTGGTCTCTATGGTCGTCGCGCTGACGAACCTTATCCCGACCTTTGGTCCTGTTATCGGAACAGTGATCGGCGGATTCATCCTCCTGCTGATCAATCCAGTCCACGCACTGATATTTATTGTGTTTATTTTCGTCCTTCAGACGATCGACGGTTATATCATCAAGCCCAAACTCTTCGGCAATACGCTGGGTGTTTCCGGTCTTCTGATCCTGATCGCGATCGTTGTCTTCGGCAATATCTGGGGCGTGGTCGGTATCCTTCTCGCTATTCCGCTGGCGGCTATCCTGGATTTCTCCTATAAAGAAGAGATCCTTCCTGTCCTGGAAAGACACAGAAAGAAAAGAGATGAACTTGCTCAGTCAAAAGCCTCATCGGATGATCTGATCGAAGATGACGATGATTATGACCCTTCTGAAATAAGAGAACCAGCTGACGAATGATCAGCTGGTCCTTTTTTTATTATTCTGGATAATTCAGTCGTTCTTCCGGAGGATTATCGCTCATCTGCGCCAGATAACGCTTAGCCAGATATCTTGCCATTTCCAGGTTCTGATCCAGATAGTTCCCGCACTGCTCCGGCGCTGCGCCGGGGATCTCTCCTTCAAAACGGCTGATGAATTCGAACATTTCCTTCACAAGCGGCCAAACGCCCTTTGAAGTCAGGTCTCCCCCCATCACCAGATAAAAACCTGTCCGGCACCCCATCGGTCCGAAATAAACGATCGCAGAGTTGTATACCGGGTGATTGCGAAGGAAAGTCGCGCCAAGATGTTCGATCGTATGCATTTCAGCGGTATTCATCACGGGCTCGCGGTTCGGCGCTGTCATCCGAATATCAAATGTTGTGATGGTCTCTTCTCCGATCTGGTCTTTTCGGGATACATAAAGGCCGGGCAGCAATCTTATGTGATCGATCGTAAAGCTGGCGATCGTTTTCATAGTTCGTCTTCCTCCCTGTGTGTTCTCGCGACCTGCATCATCAGCGCATTTTCGATCCTGCACCGATGGATCTCACACCCCATCTGATACACACCGGTCACGCTGCCGGTTGTATGGGAAGCGTTGGCCGCACAGCCTCCGCTGCAGTACATCTTCGCAAAACAATCTTTACATTCCGGATGCGCATAGACATTGCACAGCTTGAATTCGTCACATGCCTGCTGGTTATCGACTCCTGTAAAGACATTACCAAGTTTGTATTTCTCTTCACCGGCAAACTGATGGCAGGGATAAAGGTCACCGTTGGCTGTCACTGCCATGTATTCCGTGCCTACGCCACAGCCCGAAACACGTTTGACCACGCATGGTCCGCCTTCCAGATCGATCATATAGTGATAGAAAGTAAACCCTCTGCCTTCTTTTTCCCTCTTCAGCATCTCTTTGGCAAGCTCATCATACTGATGCAGGATGGTTGGCAGATCCTCCTCGCGAAGCGCGTAATCCGCCTCCGGAGGCGCGACGACAGGCTCGATCGACAGCTCTTTGAAACCAAGATCTGCCATATGAAGGATGTCCTGCAGAAAATCCGTATTATAGTGCGTATAGGTCCCGCGCATATAATACTCACCGTCTCCTCGTTTCTCCACGAAATGTTTGAACTTCGGAACGATCAGATCATAGCTTCCTTTCCCGTTGCGACTGGAACGCATACGGTCATTGACCGCTTTCCGGCCATCCAGACTGAGGACCACATTGCCCATTTCACGGTTGCAGAAATCGATGATCTCGTCATCCAGAAGAATGCCGTTGGTCGTGACGGTAAACCGGAATTTCTTGTTAAACTTTTCTTCCTGGGCTCTGCCGTAGGCAACCAGCTTTTTCACAACTTCCCAGTTCATCAGGGGCTCTCCGCCGAAAAAGTCTACTTCGAGATTGTGCCTGGTACCGGAGTTTTCGATCAGAAAGTCCAGCGCGCGTTTACCGGTCTCATAGGACATCAGTCCTCTTGGTCCATGATATTCTCCCTCACCCGCAAAGCAATACGTGCAGGAAAGATTGCAGTCGTGCGCTACGTGCAGACAAAGCGCCTTGAGCACGGACTGTCTCTTCTTGAAGTCGATGGACATATTCTCAAATACATCTTTGGAGAATAACTGTCCCGCTTTGATCAGGTTCACGATATCATCCATCGTTTCTTTCAGTTCTGCCTCATCGACATCCGGCAGATCCGAATATTTCAGCCAAACATCATGAATGATATCTTCGCGGATCGGATCAGAAAGCTCTTCCAATGCAAAGTCGTTACCGACTTTCTCTTTGATCTTTTCGATCATATCATAAGCGACGTCATCTACTTCGTGAACCGTTCCGCTGTTGAGATCCAGTACGATATCATAACCGTTCTTTCTATAACAATGTACCATTCAAATCCTCTTTTATCCGTATATAACAAAAAACGCTGTAAGGATATCCCTACAGCGAGTTTCGCGGTAGAACCTGATTTACTTTTTCAGCTGTTCGCACTTCTGGTTAGCAACGCTGCAAGAGGTCTTGCTGGCGGACTGACAGGAAGTCTGGCATTCACCGCATCCACCCTTTTTAGCGGAATCGGTAAGATTTCTGGAATTCAAAGTTCTGATTCTCTTCATGTTTATACCCTCTTTCTCAGAAAATACAAATTACCCGATTATTTTACTTGTTTTATAGATTTCTGTCAAGAGAAAGTTGTGCAGGCTTCTCTTTTCCTGATCTATCAATGCTATGCTTTTGGGGCGTAGTTTTCGCTCGAATAAATGTGTCCTTAAAAGTGGAGATAATCTTCTTCATATGGAAATGATTATCTCTCTGCACTGTTTTATAATTCATAAAATTGGTGATAATCAACTTTCATCTGAGGTAAATATCTCTTTTTCTCTTCTATTCTTTGGTTGGAGAAGTGATTTATGGAGATAATCACATCTACTCGCTGATCATTATCTCCAAATAATAGACAGTCAGGAGAATCCAAAGAGATATCTGTTACCATCTGCTGTAGATTATCTCCATTTTCAAAAGCGAATGGGATAATTGTTCCATTTTCAGGTTCATTATCTCCGGGCTCATAACCCGAAGGTCGATAGGTTCAAGTCCCTCCTCCGCAACTTTCAAAAAACCTGTATATAGTACTTATAGAAAACAAAAAAGCCATCTGTCAGGATCTTTCCTTCAGATGACTTCTTTTACATTATAAAAGCTGGCAGCCGCCTACTCTCCCAGGCAGTCCCCCACCAAGTACCATCGGCCGCCTCGGTCTTAACCGTCGTGTTCGAAATGGGAACGGGTGTTTCCCCGAGACGCATC
>JAFZQZ010000083.1 GCA_017620135.1 Bacillota bacterium | reverse complement strand
TGGCATTGATAATGATCGTTTTCATAAATACCTCCTTTTCTTCTCAGATCTCGATGCTCGTACCCGGGATCTGGATCAGACAATTCACATCTTTTGTCTCACAATATCTGGCAAGTTTATAAAAAACAACTTCTGTTTTTTCGATCAGTTTCGGCATGCCGGTAACCGGCTTGGTCAGCGGAGAGAAGAAATTATCCCAATGCACCGGGATCACAAGCTTCGGTTCCAGTTTCTCGATCGTTTCCTGATAAAAGATCTTCTCGGTTTCGGCATCCGCCTTTTGCAGACCGGCGACACCAAGGAACAGCACATCCGCTTTGTATCCATCCATCTGCCCTACAATATAATTAAAACTCGGCCGGATCATGATGCGCTTTCCATCCGCTTCTACATAAAAATCGTACGATCCACCCTCTTTATAATCCCGCAGTTTTGCCGGCTGACGGATCGGCTTGTCGATAGTCTGCCCCAGATCATTGTTGATGATCGTCGGTTTGGAATGGATCGACGGGATCACTCTGATCCGATAGCCGCCTACTTCGTAGGTCTCGTTTGCCTGAAACTCGATGCGCCTTTCTTCCGGCACGTCCCCGCCTTCTGCTACCTTCATGGTGGAACTGCTGCCATAAATCATCGCGCCACACTGATTCGCGATATACGCCGCATCCAGCACATGATCATAATGCGAATGCGAAACAAAAATCGCCTTCAGCCTATCCACATGATGAAGCTTCAGTTTTTCATCCACCAGTTTTGTATCGGTCGGTGCGCTGCCAAACGCAAATTGCATCAGCGACGGCCTTGTCATATGCGCATCAAAGAAGATCTGATCTTTTCCGTCATCAAATAAAAGTGTTGTCGTTCCAAAAAAAGTTACTTTCATTTTCTTCACTCCTGTTGAGATCATTATAATATAAGAACCCCTTTTCAAAAAGGGGTTCCAAATAATCATTTTTTCTGAAACTTATTTGATGTTCTGCCTCTCGGCACTTTCCAATAAGATCCGGGTATACGGATCCTGTGGGTTGCCGATCACCTGCGGCGTCACACCCTGCTCCACGCACACACCGTCTTTCATCACCATGATCCGGTCACAGAGCATGCTGACCAGCGCAATGTCATGCGAAACAAAGACGGCCGACAGTCTGCCTTCCTTTTTCAGATTCTGCAGCAATTCCAGGACACGTGCCTGCGAAGAGACATCCAATGCGCTCGTCATCTCGTCGCATAAAATGATCTCTGCATTACTGTAAAATGCCCGCGCGATCGCCATGCGCTGGCACTGTCCGCCGGAGAGAGCGGCTGGTTTTCTTTGCAGCAGTTCTTCTTCCAGCCCGACCAGCCGGACGAGCTCTTTTACCCGTTCCGGGTCTTTTGCTCCTCTGCCGCTTTCCATGATCGATCTCTCCATGATCATCCGAGGATCGAAAGAACTCTTCGCATCCTGAAAGATCATCTGCAGAAACTTCCCCGTCTGCCTCGGCTTCTGACCAGTATATTCCGTTCCGTTATAAAATAGCGCTCCCTGATCCAGTTTCAGCATTCCTGCGATCGCCTTTAACAGCGTGCTTTTCCCGGATCCGCTTTCGCCCACCACGCCAAGCACTTCTCCCTTATTCAGATAGAAGTTCACATCGGAAAGCGCAACGGTTGTTTTTGCTTTCTCCTGAAACGTCTTATTTAAATGTTTCCCTTCCAGCAGATATGTCATCTCTTATACCATCAACTTCGGCACGTCTCGCAGAAGACTCTTCGTATACTCCTGCTGCGGGTCATGCAGAACGCGTTCCGCCGTATCAAATTCAATCACTTCGCCCTTCGACATGATTGCGATCCGATCGGCGATGTTCGCCGCGATCCCCAGGTTATGTGTGACCAGAATGATCGTCGTTCCCCGCTCATTTTTCAGGCGGAGCAATTCATCCGTTACGGATATGGCTGTCGTGACATCGAGCGCACTCGTGATCTCATCACAAAGAAGCAACTCCGGATCCATCTGCATGGCCGCTGCGATCGCGATCCTCTGGTTCATGCCGCCACTCATTTCATACGGACGGCTCTTTAAAATTCCTGTTGTATTTTTCAGGCCAAGCGTTACAAACAACTGGTTCAGTTTCTCCAGAATGAACGGAAGCGAGTGGCTCTTTAATGTTTCTTTAAACTGCACGTTGAATTTCCGGATCGGGTTAAATGCACCAGCGGGATTCTGCTGAATGAGACCGATCCTTGTCCCAAGAAGTTTCTGGCGTTCTTTCCTTTTCATCGGAACGAGGTCTTCGCCCTCAAACAGGATCTGTCCGCCTTTCACCTTGACCTGCTTGTTTCCAGTTATGGCTTTGATCACCGTTGATTTTCCCGAGCCGGACTCCCCGACGATGCACAAAACTTCGCCTCGCTCCACAAAAAGACTCGCTCTTTTTACGGCAAGTTCCTCGTCGTAAGCAATCTGAAGATCTTTGATTTCCAGTATTTTATCCTGCATATTCTAGATCTCCCTGTAATCCATCACGGCATCCCCGAGATAATTAAAAAGAATGATCGTAAGGATCGTCGCAATGGCCGGCCCTAAGATTGCCCACGGTGCGATCTGGATATAAGCCCTGGCCTCTGCGATCATGGATCCCCATTCCGGTGTCGGTGGAACAACGCCGAGACCCAGGAAGGAAAGACCGGAGAGACCGATCATCGTGGTACCGATCGTGGTGAGTGCCTGTGTCAGCACCGGGGCCAGAAGGTTCGGGAAGATATGGAACAGAATGATGTAAAGATCACTCTTTCCCGCAAACACCGCCGCCTGGATATAGGCTTCGTTTTTCAGCGTGAATGTATGACTTCGGGCCAGTCTTGCAAAACTGACCCACATCGTGATCCCCAGCGCGATCATGGCGCCGGTCATCCCGCCATTTAAGATACCCGCGACAGCGATGGCAATGACCATCTGCGGAAACGCAAGCAGAACATCGGCTACGCGCATCAGCAGTTTATCCACGAATCCCCCGTAATAGCCGCAGAGGATGCCGATAATGGTGCCAACTGCAAAAGAAATAAGGACCAGAAGGAACGTGGCCGCAATCGTCGTCCGCCCTCCATAAAGCACACGGGAAAAGACGCAGCGTCCAAGGTTGTCCGTCCCAAGTGGATATTCCGCGCACGGGGCAAGCCTGATCGCGCTCGAGCATGGCTCTGAAGGATCGTGCGGCGCGATCACACCGGCCAGGATCGTACTGAGAAGAAGTAACACGACGAGGACCGATACGATGATGATCTTTGTTCTTGCACGTTTCTTCTTTCTCATAGCGAAGTCCTCGGGTCCAGTATATGGTGCAGCACATCGGAAAGCTGGTTAATGACCACATAGATCACGCCAATGATGATGACAAAGCCCAGTATGACCGGATAGTCTCTTGCCGTGATGGAATCCATCACAAGCTTGCCGATACCAGGCCAGCGGAAGATCGTCTCGATCACTACGCTTCCGCCCATCAGTGATCCGATCTGCAGGGCAATGATCGTAAAGATATGACCAATGGAATTCCGCAGGACGTTCTTCACGATATATCCCTGCTTCACGCCGCGGCCCTGCATACCGGTCACATAGTCTTCTTTCATCTGATCTAATAATTCCGCACGCATCTGCCTAATAAACCGTCCAGACATCGGGATCGCAAGCGAGATCACCGGCAGAAGCAGACCCTGCACATTGCCTTTCGCGATGACCGGGAAAAGATTCAGTTTAATGCAGAAGAAATAAATCAGAAGGATCGAGATCAGGAAATTGGGGAGTGAGTTCCCGATAAAAGATAGCAGCCTTACGATATGATCAATGACCCCGTTCTTCCGGAATGCTGAAATGACCGAAAGCGGGAAGGCAATGATCAGTGCCAAAATAAGACTGCTGAATGCCAGGATGAACGTGTTCTTCAGGCCGGCCCCCAGTTTCGGCCCGACCGGCATGTCATCCTTGTAAGAAGCGCCGAAATCGCCGCGGACGATGCCCGACAGCCATTCCCCGTACCGGACGAGGAATGGTCTGTCGAGACCCATCTTTGCGCGTTCTGCTTCCAAAACTTCCTTTGAGATCGGGATCCCCTGCTGCGACAGTTTCCGCTCGGCAGGATCCCCCGGGGCCAGATACATCAGCCCGAATACCAGGAAGCTCAGTATGAGTAGAATTACGATTAAACTAGCTATTTTTTTTAGTATCTTTACAATCATCCAATCGTTGTTTTTGCGTCAATGCCATAGAAGTCAAACGGGATGTTCTCTGCAAATCCGGATACACCAGGGCGAAGAACGGTCGTCTTATTGAACAGTCCGGTATAACCGAACGCGTTATCGTCGATCGCCATCTGGATGATCTGGTTTGCAAGTTCTGCTCTCTTTGCTGTGTCAGTCTCCTGCTTCAGCTGAGCGATCAGTTCCTGAATCTGTGCGTTATCATATCCGTTGCAGTCATAGAATGCTCCGTCTTCCAGTGTGTTCTTAATGAATTTCAGCGGATCGCCGGAAGAATCTGCAATCATGCAGTAAAGTGCAAGATCGAAGTCGCCATCTGCAATATAGGTGCCATCCGCATCTTCCTCCGTACGGAACGTGGTATCGATGCCAACTGCCTTAAACTGATCCTTGAGCAGAATCGCGATCGTATCCAACGAACGAGCTTCATAGTATGCAATTTTGATGGTCAGTTTCTGGCCGTCTTTCTCGTAGAAACCATCTGCTCCCATCGTATAACCGTCTGCTTCGATCAGCTCTTTTGCTTTTGCAGGATCAGTTGCAGGAACAGTTACTTTTCCATATGCTGCTGATGCGTTGAATGGTCCGACTGCCGGCGATACGGTTCCCTCCAGGTATGCTGCGATCGCGTCTTTGTCGACGATCAGGTTGATCGCTTCTCGAAGGGAATCATCCAGTGTATTCATATTCAGGAAATAGAACTGGAGACGTGCGCCAGGGATCGATACGATCTTGTATTTATCCGGCTCCTGCTGATAAACAGCCAGAGCTGCCGAAGATACGCTGTTGTAACAGTCGATCTCGCCGTTCTGCATCGCAAGAAGTTTCGAATCATCTGTCTGCATGTAGTAGAAGATCGCGCCATCCAGTGCGACGTCACCGCCCCAGTAATTCTCGTTCTTTGCGACTTCCACATCGCCTTCCGGCTGGAAGTTCTTGATCACGAACGGGCCTGTACAGATCGGATCGTTGTCAAAATCGGTCGTTGCGTCCAGATCCATGATGCCGGTTGCAGAACCGGTCAGGTCATTGATCAGGGTCGGATACGGATCCTTTGTATCGATGATAACCGTTTTATCCCCGTCTGCCTTCATCTCATATTTGCCTGCAAAATCTGCATAGCCGGTGTTGACTTCACCAAGTCTCTGCAGGTTCCGGATCACCATGTCCGCGGTCACAGGATTCCCATTGGAGAATGCTGCGTTCTCTTTCAGTTTGATCGTCCATACAGTGCCGTCCACTTCTGCGCTTTCTGCAAGCCATGGATCGATGCCCACGTTTTCGTTCATCTTGAACAAGGTCTCTGACATTCCGTAGATGGATGTATACCAGCCGTTGGAGTCTTTATGGACATCCAGGCTTGCATATGCAAAGGACGTTGCCACTTTCAGGATCTTTGGTCCTTCTGCAGCACCGCTGCCTGCGCCTTCCTGACCGCCGCCGGATTTGCCGCAGGCTGCCAGGCCGATTGCCAGAAGTGCGATGAGGATCAAGGAAAGAAGTTTCTTTTTCATTTTTTTCATCTCCTATCTTTACTAATACTAATAACAATAAAAGTGTATAACAGGAAAATGAACAGTTTAAGCCCCCCTGGGGGTTGTTTTCGTTTTTTATGGGAAAGGAAAAATCGCGGAGAAAACAGACCCATTTTTCAGGAAAAAGCAAGAAAAACGGAGATATGTGACCGTTAGCCTTCGCTATTGGTGAGATTTGGGTCATACAATTAGTTCAATACTCAGAAGGCTGCTCCGGCAGACGGATCCCGATATCCACATTGACCAAAGCGCCGATGAGTTCCGGCGCCTTTCCCTGGAAGAAGCCGTGCTTCAAAAATCCGATGGATACGGTGAGGTCACTGATGATGGCGATTTCCGCCTCGCCGGTGTCACCGTTCATCCCACTGTTGATATCGACAGAGATTACAAAGGCGTTTGCCTGTTCCCTGGCCGCATTGATCTTGCCAATAACAGTTGCAATCGGTTCCCGCGGGATGCCGGAGAACCCGGTGCCCAGCATACAGTCGACGATGACCTGGTAACCGCAGAAATCTACCGGATCCGTTCCATAAAGCAAAACCGGAACTTCCTTTCGCAGACATGCCTGATAATAATAGTCGCCGTCTTCCGAGAACTTGTTCGACACGCGCAGCACGGTGACATCCAATTCATGGTCTTTCATGATGGATGCCAGCGCATAACCATCGCCGCCGTTGTTGCCGCTGCCACAGACGATCAGCGTTCGCTTCCCCGCCCAGGATGAGAAGGAATCGAACACGCCTTGTGCGGCCCGCCGCATCAATTCTTTGGAAGGAGTTCCATTTGCAATTGTATATTGGTCTGCCGCCCGCATCTGGGCGACCGAAATTATTTTATCCATTTCAAGATCAGTATATCACATTGCGAAAAAACAAGATATAATCGGAAAAAGATGAGGCGTTATGAATACAGAAGAATTAATAAAAAAACAGATCACCTGAATCAGGCCATCAATGATCTGTCTGCCATCGCAAATAAGCTTGCCGACATCATCGCACCGAATAAATGAGGAAGTCTATAACCAATTCTTTTTCTTGAAGATGATCAGGC
>JAFZQZ010000082.1 GCA_017620135.1 Bacillota bacterium | reverse complement strand
TGACACGCCTTTCTTAATATGATTTTTCATTCGTTGACCTCCTTCAAGGCATGAAAAAAGCACCGTATCTCTACGATGCTTCTCTCGAAATAGTATTTGGTTTATGCGTATCCGATGTATATCAGATACTTGTTTGTGCCGATACTCTCGTACCATATCCAGACAGCGGTGATATCCTCATCACCGGCGTACCGGCTCAGTCTGGCATTGATGTCCCGGTCCAGGTAAATGCAGTCCGGATTTGCAGTAATCGGGTTGTCCCAGCAGCCCACAGCTGAAGAATCAAGGGCCAACCCTTTTTCAGCGGCGACGCCTTTTGCGTAGCTGATCCAGTAACCGATATCGAAATCGGGTTCCGGTTCAGGTTCAGGCTCCTGGACAGGGACTTCCTCTGGGGGTTCCTCCACAGGATCCGGCGGCGTTTCTGACGGAGCTGGCGGTGCCTGCGGTTCAGGAGCAGTCGGTTTCGCTTCCGCTTCGGGCGGGCGGGAATCAGGTTCTTTATTTACCGGCTGAGAAGAAGCCCGTTCAGGTGATGGAGCCTCATTCTCATCATCCAGGGTATTGCTTGCCGCAGGGACATACTCAGTTGTCTTGGCTTCAACAGGTTCTTCAGCAGAGTTCTCACTCTCCGTAGGCCTTTGCTGAAGAGTTGTGCTTTCGTCTGGTTCAGTGCTTTGTACCGAGACTTCAACACTCGGTGGCCGAGACTCTTTACTTTCTGAAAAAGCAACAGGTTCTTTCTCCCCGCATCCGGCAAGAACCAGCAAAGCCAGTGTCAGAACCACGATCCATATTCTTTTCATCGGAATGACCTCCTTCTTGACCAGTCTACGGATCACTTTCTGAAGAAACAACTCTATGATTTTTCTTTCAGCAAGTAACAGAAAGTATTGAGTCTTGGGGGGAGTGTGAGGGGGGAAGCGGTAAAACCGTCCTGCAAAAGGACAGACCACTCCCTTGGCGTAAAGCTTTTTTCCTACCTGGCGTCATCTCTCTGCCGTTCCAGATGCCGGTGATAGTATTCAAGCGCTTTCAGAATAAACTCACCGGTCTTGTCATAAGGAACACTGGAAGGGATATAGCGTCTGGCGTCTTCGTAGCGGATGTTGATCTTTTCTCTCTGATTCGGCTTTTCTTCGCACATGATGGACTCGATGACTTCCGGCGTGAGTTTGCCCTCCTTGGAAAAGTTCCGCATTTTGATAGCCTGGGCATGCGACGGTGTGGCAAGAGTCAGACCGATTTCTTCCACAAGATCCTGCTGCTCAATGTCGTTCAGATAGGACAGTTCTACAGCCGGACGCAGAGCAATTTTCCCGTCATCTACAAGCTGAAGCAGTTCCGGAACAAGCTCTGTGAGACGGATATAACGTTGTACCTGCCGTTCACTCTCGCCGACAGTTTCGCCAAGAATTTCGCCAGATCTGCGTTCATCCAACTTGTCGCCCACTGGTCGAGAAGTTAAATCGGTCCGTTGTCCCTGACGCTTCATCGCTTCAAGCCTCATCTTATACGAGAAAGCCTTTTCGCTCGGCAGTATCACGGAGCGCTGAAGGTTAGACTCTACCATAAGAATAATGGCTTCATCTCTCGACAGTTCCTTGATTTCTGCCGGGATCGTTTCAAGCCCCGCAATCTCACAGGCTCTTTTCCGTCTGTGGCCGGAAACAATTTCATACCGACCGTCTTCCTTCCTGCGAAGGGTAATAGGCGTGATGATGCCACGTTCCCGTACGCTTTCAACGAGCTGAAGCATGTCTTCATCGTCCTTCACCTTGAAGGGATGATCCGGGAACTCATCGATCTCAGAGAGCGGAATGTCATAAATCTTCGGGAGCCTGCTTTCAGCACGCTCCTGATCGTTCATGAAAAGCTCATCGTACCCAGTCATGCCCAGATCGATTTTTGGCCGCTCTTTCAATGTCTTCCACCTCCTTCGTCAATGCCTCATAAGCTGCCGCGACCTTACCGTTCCTGTCGTGGGAGAAGATACTCTCACCGGTAAGACTGCACTCCGCCGCACGTACCGAATGCGGGATCTCAGTCTCGAAGACTCTGATATTCTGACCGATACCGGTCCGGAGCGCTTCGATAATGTCCCTGGCATTGTTTGTGCGGCTGTCCACCATCGTCAGCAGGATGCCGTCTATCTTGAGACCCGGATTGATAGATCGCTTCACCTTAGATACTGAGTGAAGCAGCAGGTTCAGGCCTTTCGTGGACAGAAAGCTCGGCTGCGATGGGATAATCACGCTGTCTGCTGCGACAAGCGCGTTGATCGTCATCATTCCCAGAGAAGGCATGCAGTCTATAAGGATATAGTCGTAGTTCTTCCTGACCGTTTCGATATAGCCTTTCAGCACATACTCGCGGCTCATGATATTGAACAGTCCGGTTTCCATACCCGACAGCTCAATATTGGAAGGAAGCAAATCGACTCCCTCATCATGGTGCAGAATGCCTGCATCTTCGGGCAGATCCTTTTCATTGATTACAGCGTCCATAACAGTAGCAAGCGAGATGTCCAGTTCGTCAGGATTCTTAATACCGAGACTGACAGTCAGGCTACCCTGAGGATCCGCATCAATAAGCAGGACTCTGTATCCTTCATTTGCGAGGCCCACACCGAGATTGAGGGCAGTAGTTGTCTTTCCGACCCCGCCTTTCTGGTTTGTGATGGCAATCACATGACATTTGTCCATGGGGGATTCCTCCTTTCCTTATTTAGCCGGACAACTCCGGCATGTAAGGACCGCAGTATTTGTTCACAACAGCCCCTGCGGAATAAGCAATGTAGCTTAGGGAAATCATCAGGCGACCGTGTGCTTCACGGCCTCATAGGAGTCT
>JAFZQZ010000009.1 GCA_017620135.1 Bacillota bacterium | reverse complement strand
TAATCCGACGCCTGCCTCCGTTTTCACTTGTAAACAGTCAGCCTCACCCTTGCTGACGTTTTCTGACCGGAACCCAAATGGCACTGTGATAATCCGGATCGCTCATCTCGCCGTTCACGCAGTCGTACCACTCGACCGTGGCATTCCCGCACAGTTCGTATTCCGGGTTGCCGGGCAGCCATTCCCGGAAGATCTGAGAGCTGACCCGCTGGAGAGTCTCCGGGTTCGGCCCGATGCAGTTGAACACCGCCCATTCGCCTTTCGGGAATTCATAGACCACCATGCCTTCCGGCACTTCTCCGCCCGTATACTTTCCTGCGATCAGATATCGGAACTTCCCTCCGCCGATATCGTCTATGCAGACTCCGTACTCGCCGATGCAGTTGTCGACCAGCGCCTGCTCGTAGGGATTCGCGGGAGCATTTCCCGCGTATACGTTTGCAGCGTACTTCGCACAGATCTCATCCCAGAACTCCGGTATTCTCTGGTAGGAGTCCTCCATGTCGAACACCTTCTGAAAACCGATCACCTTAAAGGGAAACATGGGTGCAATCTTGTAATCCATTTGATAACCTCCTTGAATCGAGAGTTTGATCGTCAGGGGAAGGAAGGCTGTTACGGCGGCCCCGGATCTGACCTGGGACGGAGTCGCTTTGTGGAAACGGGTAAATGCTTTCGTAAAGCTCTCCGGTGTTTCGTAGCCGTATCGCAGGGCGATGTCGATAACCTTATCATCCGTATCCTTAAGCTCGCAGGCTGCCAGATACAGTCTGCGGTTGCGGATGTATTCGCCGATGCCCATCCCGGTCATCACGGAAAAGCCCTTCTGAAGGAAAAACGGAGACAGATACACCTGATCGGCCACATCCTGCGCACTGATGTCGTCGGTAAGGTGATCCTCCATATAATCGATCGCACTTCGGATACATGTCAGCCACTCCACTGTTGTTACCTCCCTGTCCTGATGCTCCCATCATACCACCGCTCCGCGGTATATTCCTGTCTTTCTCTGTTCACTTTTGTCCGCAGGAATCCAATACGCGGAATCATGATGATCCGAATATAAAAAAACCCCGGAAACGCTGAATTTCCAGGGTCGTTTGCTGCTGGTTGATTATCTCTTTGAGAACTGGGGAGCTCTGCGGGCCTTCTTGAGACCGTACTCGTCCAACTTATCGCCGGAAACCCTGGTATTTACTTGATTTTTGGGGTTCCCTCAGTTAGTTCCCTCAGTCATTAACTAGTGGCCGAAACTTGTTCTTACCCTTCATTTATGACACATCTTAACTTTCGTCACCGTCGTTCTGCGGTATCAAAGCCCCGTTCACGACATCAGAAAGCTCTTCGGGCCTATTATACTTCGCCTTATCGATGATGATCCGAATGTTTTTCTTTTTCATGATGGCCCCACCTCCTTTTGCCTTTGTCTTGATTTCTCCGTTTAATCCATTTCTTCAGAATCCACCCAGACCTCTATGGCCATAGACCTTTAAGCTATTCAGCGCATTCTCAAGATCACCAAATTCCTCTTCGGTCAATTCTACTGCCGATGCATTCAGATTCTCAACGATCCGTTCCTTGTTCTTTGAACCGGGGATCGGCACTACGTTCGGGTACTTATGCAGCATCCAGGCAAGAGAGATCTGCGCTGGTGTGGCATTCTTCTTCTCAGCAAAGTTCTTCAGTAAATCTACGATTGGCTGATTCCCCTCGATATTCGCTTTCGACAGCTGCGGAACCCAATTACGGACGTCATCGTTCTTCTCAAACTGCGTCTGGGCTGTGATCTTTCCGGAAAGCAGGCCGCTGGCGATAGGTGAAAACGGAACAAACCCAATATCATGTTCCATGCAGTAAGGAATGATTCTGTCTTCAGAGTCCCTCTCCACCATGGAGTAGATATTCTGGATCGCGGTCACAGGCGTGATCTTTTGAGCGCGGTCGATCACGTCCACGTCCACCTGAGACAATCCCCAGCCGCGGATCAGACCTTCGTCAATGAGTCTGCCCATCGCATCTGCGATCTTTTCAACGGAGACACCATTGGTGCGATGCAGGTAATAAATGTCTACGTAGTCGGTCTGAAGGCGGTCAAGGGAAGCGGTGAGATGTTCTTTTACGGTCTTGTACAGCGATCCGCCAAAGGCCGACATTCGGGAAGGCATCAGCTTTGTGGCGATCACTACGTTTTCGCGAATGCCTTTCAGTGCTTTACCGACGATCAGCTCATTGTGGCCGATACCGGCAAGATTGGGGCTGTATACCTCGGCGGTAGCCTGCTGCATCCGCTCGAAAGCGGAAAGTACGGCTTTCTGTTCTTCGTTCATATCCATATCCTCCGATTTCGTTTCGCAGCAGGCGTCTTCAAAACCCAAGATCTTTCAGCCAGCCTTGGACAGACTCTTTGGTCTTGTCCTGTTCATTCTGAGCATCCTGTCCTCGGACTGCCAGGCCTTTCAGCACCTCCGCATCCGGGCAGGCGCTCTGCAGCTTCTTGTCGAAACCGGACAGGCCGCTTCCTTCGTGAGTGGAGAACGGGATCAGAGTCTTTCCGGAAAAGTCATTGTTTTCAAAGACAGTATACATGATCATCGGCCAGTCTCCCCACCAGACAGGTGCGCCGATAAAGATGGTATCATAGGAACTCAGATCAGGCAGCTCTCCCTGGTAAGCCGGTCTGGCTTTCTCGTTTTGCTCTTTCTTGGCAACGTCTGTCAGTTCATTGTAGGTATTGGGATAATAATCCTCTTCGGGAAGGACCTCGAAAAGCTCCGCGCCGGTTTCCTGTGCGATCATCTCCGCCACGATCGCGGTATTGCCCTTGTCGATCACGCCGACGTTATACTGTTCGCCGGTCCGGGAGAAGAAGATCACCAGGATGCCGGATGCGTTCTCTTTGTCAGACACAGTTGTTGTATTCGAAGCTTCCTGCTTTTCGGTGTTCGGTACCGGATCAGAGGCTTTTTCTGTCTGTGTTTCATTGCCGGTATTTGCTTCCTGCGCTGCCGGTGTTGATGTTGTATTACCGCACCCTGTAAGGGCGAGCAGCAGAACTGCCAGGATAAAGAATAGCGCTTTTTTCATCATAAGCCTCACAGTAAGCCATTTGTAGCGAGCCACTTCTTTACAGCACCTGCGGAATTTGCAGCTTCACTTCCGTGGATGGGAAGACCTTTTTTGACGTCAGCGCCGGGCACCAGCTTCCTGATCTCTCGCTCCGATCCGCCCATGCCGCTTCCTTCGTTCGTGCAAAGAGGAAGGATCGTCTTGCCAGAGAAATCATAGTGCTCCAGGTAGGTCGTAAGCTCCGGTCTTGCCTTCTCCCGAAGGTCCTTCTTCGCTTCCTCGATGCAGGTCATGTATACAGGGGAGTAAGGATTCTTCATCTCGATCTTGAAGGTGTCAGCGGAGATCATATCCTTCATCTGATTGACGACGATCTCTGTATTGCCTACCTTCACATAGCGCATCGCGCCGCTGAAATAGTTCTCATCCGCTCTGGAAAAGAAAGCGATCAATGTCTTAGCCATGGTTTAATCCTCCAAATTCATTTCTGATGGCTTTATTATATCGAGAGACTATTGCAAAGTCCAATTGAAAAGGTATATAATTAATAGAAGAATTAAATCGCAAAGAGGAATTCACGTGACTACGAAACAGATCGATTACTGCATAGAACTGGCCCGGACGCTGAATTTCAGCCGGGCTGCCGAGAACATGTTCGTCAGTCAGCCAACCCTGACTTATCAGATTAGGCTCCTGGAGGATGAGATCGGTTTTGCCGTGTTTGAGAGAAGTGGAAAAGGAGCATCCCTTACCCCGGCCGGAGTTCAGTTCGTGAGCTTTCTTACCGGTATGCGGGAAGACCTGAAGCGTGCCATTGAGCAGGGCCAGAACTTCAGCGCAAAGTATAAGGACAGCATCTCCATCAATATGATGGTCAGGCAGGCAGTGTTCTTCCTTCCTGAGGCAATGCGCTTATTCTCTGAAGAGTATCCGGAAGTACAGATCATCCCGCAGTTCCAGTATGAAAACGGTATGGACACCTTCCTGAAGGACGAAGCGGATATCCTGTTCGCATTAAAAGAGAATACCCGGCAGATACCGGGTATCCGTGTTCATAATCTTTTTGAAAGTCATATTTATCTGATCGCTCAGAGAGAAGATCCTCTGGCCCAGAAGAACCTGCTGACCGAAGAGGATCTGTACGGCCAGACCCTGATGGTGGGCGGGGGATCTCCTCCGGCGCTAAGTGCTGTACAGCATCGTCTTATAGCCTCGGGAAAGATTGACTACTTCAACAGCGCGGATCACGATACGACGTTGACCAATGTAGCAGCCGGACGCGGCGTATGCCTGGCACCGGGATTCTTAAACGACCACAGCGGCCAGTTCGCATGGATCCCCTTCGGCTGTAAAGAGTCCTTCTCTTGCGTTCTCTGTACACACAAAGAGGACGATAGACCGGCGCTTGCAGCATTTATTGAAACGCTTACAAAGCTTTATCGGGAAGCTGTCGCATTCCCTATGTAATAACTGAGACCTTGATTTCGAGAGTTCTGCATTTCGCAGGGCTCTCTTTTTCTTATAGGCCCTGGGTGATCAGTGTCAGCTGCGAGATCACCGAAAGCAGATGTGTTCTGGTAAGCTCCTTGTCTATGCTCTTTCCCATCAGCAGATAGTCTGTGCTGACCTGGAGCGTGACAGATAATGCTGGAAGCAAGTCAATAGAACAAGCTGCAACACCTCGCTCGATCCTGCTGATATGCTGCTTTTCCACACCGACCATTTCGGCCAGTTCTTCCTGCGTCAGACATTTCAACTTCCTGCACTCCTGAAGCCTTTTTCCAAATTCTACTTGGTTAAAATACATGTTCTGTCCTTTCCGCAGAGCAGTGGAGAGGACTCCATCGCCGTACGAAGCGGTCGAACATGTGATTTCGCGCAAGAAGCAAAAGAAAAAGCACCGTCGAATCGAATCCGTGATAAGGACATAGTTGTCCCATCATTATG